>JAVBRV010000087.1:0-3480 GCA_031547585.1 Victivallaceae bacterium | reverse complement strand
AAATTGGCGGGGAATCCGGAGTTCAAGGGCGGTTTTGACGAGATGACCGTTTTTCAGGAGTCCGCCGCCTTTGCCACTTCTGAGGGGATCCGCCTCTCCCTCGCCTGGAACGCCGCCAACGAGCTCTGCAAATACGAAGGCGCCAAAATCGGTCTCGGCCAGCCCGCCTGGTGGCGCGAGTGCTGGAAGTAACCGAAAATCAGAGTTGATATTTGCCATACATGCTGTTCCTGCTGAAAAGAGCTTGACAACTACGGTTCCCGCTATTATAGTACAGCACTATCGCGGTGACGGGTTACCGAAAGCATACACGGAATGACTGACAACCTCTTCTGCCTTCCCTGTGACACGGCTTTTGCCCGGGAGGCTTTGCCGCTGCATGTCTCCTTTGAATTTGTGGTCGGGAACCGCACGGACGTTCCCCCGAACCACACCACCGGCTGGCGGACGATGCCCTTTCACCTGTGCTGTACTCACCTCAATGGCGGGGAGGCTCCGGCCGCCCGCATCGAGTTGAAAGAGGGGGAGAGCCGCGAGTCCTCCGCGCGGGATCTCGTCTTCATTCCGGCGGGGGTCACGCACCGGATCATCGATCTTGATGAAAAGGTTCCGGCAGTCAGTTTATGGATGCACTTCCGCTACCGGGCGATGACGGTTTTCGATATTTTCGATTTTTACCAACTGCCGATGCTGATTCCGGCGGTTCAAAGCGCCCGGCTGATCGATTGGATGGAACAACTCATCGCACTGCCGCCCAATCTGGATTTCACCGGCTCCATTGAACAGCAGCGCCTGGGCTGCGGATTCTGCGCGGAACTCTTCTCATTCGGGAAAATACGCACGGACCGCGCCGGAAGCTTCGACTATAACCGAAGACGGATCCTGCCGGCCATGCAGCGGCTGGCCGCCGCGCAGACGCCGCCGCCGCTGGAGGAGCTGGCGCGCGGCGCGCATTTATCCCCGTCGCGTTTTCTGGCGGTCTTCCGCCAGGCGACGGGAATGTCGCCGGGGAAATTCTTCGAATATGAGCGGTACCGGCGCGCCTGTCTCTTGTTGATGCGCGACCGATACTCCATCGGGGAGATCGCCGCGATGCTCGGCTACTGCTCCCCCTTTCACTTCAGCGAGAAGTTCCGCCAATCCTCCGGAATGTCGCCGAGCGCTTTCCGCAAGGCGCACGCCGGGCCGAAACCGTGACCGCAGTTATTTCATATATGCTTTCAGTCGGATTGCAAATGGCATGAAGAAGCCGGGGGAGCTATCTTATCCAGAACAACATGGAGGTTATCATGACGACACGCATTCCGCCGCATCTGCCGGAAAGACTGACCATCGCCTTCCCGATCTGGCTTCTTCACGACACCGCCCCCGGCGGACGTTACCATGACCTCGATAAAGTCGTCCGCGAGCACGTCGAACGCGGCTTCAACTGCATCCGCTTCGACGACGGCGCCGGCCTGATTCACGACGGCCGGGGCCGTTTGCGCGGTCCGGCGACCGTATCGGAGCCGTATCCGGGGTTCACCCGGAATATCCGCCAGCTCTGGTGTACCGGTCCGGGCGGCCGGTGCGACCCGTTCGAACGGCTGATCGCCCTCCTGGAAGCGGCGAAAAAATATGACTGTTTCGTCATCCTCTCCAGCTGGTTTTATCTGCACACCTTCTGGTATTGCGATGAGGAGCTGAACCGGGAGCTTTTCGCGGTGCCTCCGCACGAGCGGTTCGGGTATTTCGCCCGGGCGCTGGATTACCTCCTTGCGGAGATCCGCAAACGCGGCCTCATCGACCGCGTGGCGTTCGCGGAAATTCTCAACGAGGCCGACGGCCTGCCCTTCATCAACGGCTACGACAAAGAAAATCATTGCTCAGTCGGGGAGTTGAACCGCTTCCGCGCCGAACACGAGCAGGGCCTGGCGTTCCTGCGCGAGCGGCACCCGGACATCCTGTTTGCCTGCGACACCTATACGCCTTATACCGATACGGAACTCCTGCCGCGCAATCTCCTGGTCTGGAACTTCCACAGCTACTATCTGTGGAAAATCTACGGGCTTCTCGAAGGCGACCTGCTGCGCAAAGACACCGATTTAAACACGCCCGCAAGAATCGAGCTGGCAGCGCGGTATATGCGGGAGAATCCCGCTCCGGTCGAAGCGGTCCGGGCGAGCCGGGCGGGGAAATTCCCCGCCGCCGAGGATTGGCTCCGGCGGGTGTGGCTGTACAGCAACCTGGATCCGGCGAAACTGCCGGAGCTGGATCGCGTCATGGCGGCGGAGTTCGACCAAAGTACCGCCTACTACCGCAAACGGCTCTCGGAAAACGTCGAATTCGCCTGCCGGCTGCGGGATGAACTCTTCCCCGGCACGCCGCTGGTCATGGGTGAAGGCGTGTCCTATTGCGGAAGCAATTTCATCCGGTGGGAAGAGACCCACGAAGCCTACTGGGAGTTCCTGGAGTTCGCGGCGGCTGAATACCGCCGCCGCGGGCTCTGGGGATGCGTGGTGCGAACCTGCTGCGGTCCGGAGGACCCCTGCTGGGAACCGCGCGCGGAAAACCTGCTGAAACTGAACCGCCTCTTCCTTCACGGCCCGGAACAGCAGAGCTGAAACACCTGTTTGCCGGGGTGAATGGCGAAGGCGCGCCCATCCGCCGGCAGCTGCCGGCGGAGACCGCCTCGATCACACCGTTTTCGTAGACCAGATCGAAATGGATGCTTCATCTTTTCTGAAGGTCAAGTGAGGTTCGGGAAAAACTCCGGCATCGTGCGCAATTTTTTCAGCCAACGCCGATAGTCGGCGATACGAATCGGCGGACTCCCCAGCAAATAAAAGTTATGCATGAGCGTTCCTTCGAATTCCCACTCGATCAACAACATGCGCTGGTATCCGGTACATATCCGAAAAGCGCCGACTTCCGCGCCGGAATTGGCCGGAACTTCATATTCTCCCTCAAACTCCACTTTCTCCGTATCAAGGTCTAAAACGCGGCAGCGTCCGGAGGCCGGGCGCAGATAATCATTCGCCGCAACGATGGCGATTTGCCAATCGCGGGGATCCGAACACATCAACATCAGGTTGCGTTGCGCAGATTTCAGATACCAATACGCGAGTTTGCGGCGGTAATAATAGTCGACGACGGCATCGGAAAATTGCGGCCAGCAATCAATCACGTTCCACCAGATCAATCCGGTTTTACTCCATTTTTTCCGGCGGAACATTTCCATAAAGTATTTTTTGGCTTCCGCTTGAACGATCTGAGAATATTCGGCAAAGGTTTCCAAATCCTCGGGAACCTCGCCGAAAAATCCCTCCACCTGATCAACCATCAGTTTAATGCGGTAGGTTTCGTCGCCGAAAGCCTGTGAACTGTGGCAATTCCACTCCGGATCGCCGACCCGACCATTCCAGGAGGGGTCGGAAATGAATTGTTTGACACTTTCCACCGCGGGCCTCCCGTGGTAGCCGATTTCACTGGCGAACATGG
>JAVBRV010000295.1:0-8565 GCA_031547585.1 Victivallaceae bacterium | reverse complement strand
CCCAATTCCCACGACTCAGTTTTTCGGAAAAAAGGGAAAGGGGGGGTGTTGCAAGTTGGGGGTTGGGGAGTTATTGTAATTGATGGTGGATTTCTATGAGCCGATTTCAAAAATCAGTTCGAGTGGATTTTATCGGCATCGTCAAGGATGGAACCGGGTAGATTTGAGCGGCTACCCAAAGGGTAACCGCTCAAATTGCTCTCGGCTTCAGCCTTGATGAGGGCGATGAAAGCCGCCGGAATGACTTTTGTAATTGGCTCCATAATTTGAATTCGGGGAACCGTGTTGAAATGAAAAACTTGTTATCGCGTTATCTTCTTCCTCTGGTGGTTCTTTTTCTGGGGGTGTTGTTCGTTTTCTGGATGAATCATACCTTTAACAGTTCCGGTTTTTTGCGGGATGTTTTTTCGGGGACTCCGACTTCGGATGTGTTCGGTGAGGTTGCGGCGGATTCGCCTCGCAGTATGGCTGCCCGCGGGCAGCAGGCCGCCCGGATTTCGATGTTGATTTTTTCGGTGATTACGGCGTTGCAGTTTCTGGCTTTTGCTTTGGCGTACAATGTATTGCGCAATATCATGAAGAGTCCGGAGGGCGCCAAGGTGAAGCTGCGCAAGCTGGAGAACGCGGATATTTTTCTCGACGTTCCGTTGTACGTCGGTTTGTTCGGTACGGTTTCGGCGTTTCTGGTGATGACGTTTTCGCCGCAGAGCAGTCGTTTGATTGCGTACACGTCGACGTTGATCGGTATTGTTTTCTGTTTGATTCTGCGGTTGGTGCTGCTTTTCCCTTTCCGTCAGAAGTTATTGAGTGCTAATGGAGAGGAAGTGAAGTGAATCGAGCGATCCTGATTGTCATTTGCGACTTTCTGGTTTCGACCATGCTGATGATGATGACCGGGATGATTCCGGCGGATTCAGGCAGCGGCGGTTCCGGGTTGGACCGGCATACCGTCGAGCTTCTCGTTTCCGAGCTTCACGCCCGCCAGCAGCAGCTGGAGGAGACGCGCGAGCAGCTGCGCCTGGCGCAGGAGCGCGAGGGGTTCAGCGCCGCCCGCGAGGAGGCGTTGAAGGCGCTCGCGGTGGAGCTGGTGGACAACCTCCGCAAGACTGAGAATCTGGAGAACCGGCTGCGGCAGACCCCTGAGACCACCGGCGCCCTGACGCCGGAGGAGCTGCAGAAAAAGCTGGAGGAGGAGACCCGCCGCCGGATGCTGGCCGCGTTGGAAGCCTCGGATAATAAACGGATGCTGGAGAGCTTGCGGGAGAGCCAGGCCGGAACGGCCGGCGACCTCGCCCTGCTTCGCGAGCGGATGCTGGAGATGCGCGCCCGCCAGGCCACGACCGAGCAGAAGCTCAGCGACACCGGCGAACGGCTGGCCGAAACCCGTGAATCATTGAAGGACCGCGAAGCCCGCCTGAGCGAGACCGCCGGGCAGCTTCAGCAGACCCGCGAAACGCTGGCCGCCCGCGACGAGACTCTGGCCGGGACACGCCGCCAGTTCGAAGAGACCCGCGAACAGATGGGCCAGGTGACCCGCGAGGCCAAAACGCTGGAAACCGAACTTACGTTCACCCGCGGCCGCTTGAATGCCGCCGAACGCGACCTCGCCGACCAGCGCGGCCGCCTGGAGCGGCTCCGCCGGCAGGCGGCGGCTACGGAAATCGAGCGCAACGACGCCAAGCGCCAGGGGGAGGAGATCCGCCGGCTGCTGCAAAACGCCGTCACCGAATTGACGCAGACCAAGGCGATTCTGGCCCAGACCAAAACGGAGGCCGACACCGCCAAAACCGAACTGGTGGACGCCAAGGCCCGCGTCGAAAGCACCGCCACCTTGCTGCAAAGCGTGAAGACCCAGCTCACGGGAACCGAACGGAAGCTCAATGCCGACGTTCAGGAGCGCTATGTCGAGGCGGCCGTCCGCTTCAACGTTGATCTTTCCGAAAAGCGGTTGCTGAGCTCCCGGGAGGTGACGGGGACCTACTATCTGCCCCTGGTGAAACTGGGGGAAAAGCTGGTGATTCCCGGTTTCTTCAACACCTTCGTGGGCAACCAGGAGCAGCCGCTGTTCTTCGACCGGATCACCCGTTTCACCTGCCGGGCGGCGCCCGGTACGGCCAATACGGAGGGGGTGACGCTGGAGGGGCCGCTGTATTTGATTCCCGGCGATCCCCGGGTTGGCGCGCTCGAAGTGGCGCTGCCGGAGTGCAAGCCCTTGGAACCGATTTCGCGGGATCGCCTGCAGCAGCGCGGCCTGGAGGATCTGTTCCTCTTCAAGAACGGTTCTTTCGGCAAGGAGAGCGCGTCGCTCAGCGGCCGCTGTTCGCTTGATTTCGCCGCCCGCGACGGCTACCTTTACATCCGCAACGGCGGCCGCGCCATTGCCGGCGACACGATGCTGCGCGCCGAACCGGGCGACTTCGTGCTGACCCGCGAGGGGGAGTTCGTCGGCGTGGTGGTCGGCGTCGAGAGCCGCGATTTCGGCCGCCGCCAGGAGGCGAAGTGCTTCATCCTGCCCGACAAGGTCGATTGGGATACCGCCCTCTCCATCCAGATTCTGCGCCGCCCGGGCGAAGAGTACCTGACCCATTTCGCCGAGTCGGTGCGACGTCACCTCGAAGTCATTGACCGGTTGGAAAAATGAGCAATTTCGACAGCAGTTCTCTGCAGCTGCCGGATAATGAAGTGACGCTGATCTACGACTCCGGCGCCGACGAGCGGATCTCCCCCGAGGAGCTCCGCTCGCTGCTGGATATTCCCGCCGGCGACCGCATTCAGGACTATCAGGAGCTGCGCACCATCGGCGTCGGCGGCGTCGGCGCCGTCTTCTCCGCCCGGGAACCGGGGCTGAACCGCGAAATCGCGCTTAAAATCCTGCGTCCGCAGTTCCGCGGGCAGACCGAGCGGATCGAATCCTTCATTCACGAAGCCCGGGTCACCGCCCGGATCGACCACCCCAATATCGTGCCGGTTCACCGCATGGGGGTGTTCGACGATATCGGCGTCTACTTCACCATGAAGAAGATCGACGGCGAAACCCTGCGGGCGGTGCTGCGCAAACTGGAGGAGGATCGTCCGGGCTACCGGCGCAAGTATCCCCTGCGGCGGCTGCTGGAAATCTACCTGGCGGCCTGCAACGGCGTCGCCTTCTCCCACCGCAACGGCATCCTGCACGGCGATCTGAAGCCGGGCAACATCATGGTCGGCGATTACGGCGAAGTGGTGGTCATGGATTGGGGCATGGCCAGCTACCACCAGGAGCTGAACCGCAGCTACCGGACCGGGGCGGAAAAGGATCTGACCCCGGTCACCCAGGTCCGCGACACCCATCCCGAGGCGGAGGCGGAGCCGGATCAGGCCCGCATCGCCGGAACCCCCCCCTTCATGGCTCCGGAGCAGCTCACCGGCGAAACCGGCGCGACCATCCAGACGGACGTCTATGCGCTGGGAACCATTCTCTACACCATTCTGACCTGGCGGAGCGCTCCTTTTGACGTCGATCTGCCGCGCGACGAGCTTTGCCAACAGGTCGCCCGGGGGGAGTTCACGCCGCCGCACAAAAAGGCGCCGCGCGGCTGGGTGATCCCCCTCGAACTCGATGCCATCTGTCTCAAGGCGATGGCGCGCGACCGCCGGCAGCGCTACTATACGGTCAACGAACTGATCGCCGACATCCGCAACTATCTGGATGGCTACCCGGTGGCGGCATATTCGCCCGCGCCGCTCTACCGGCTGACCAAGCTGGTCCGGCGGCGTCCGCTGATTCCGGCGACGCTGCTGGCGGCGCTCTTGACCTGGCTGGGGTTCTATCTCACGCTTCACTTCACCAACAATGCCCGGAGCACCTCGCTTTTCAACCTCGCGCAGCACTACTATGCGCGGGGGAAGGAGTTCAACTTCCTGGCCGAGCGAAGCTACCGCGTGCTCCTGGCGAACCCGGAACCGGCTTCGGAACGCGACCGGCAGCTGGGGCGCGAAATTCACCATCAGCTTTCGGAGATGGAGATGAATTTCAACTCCGCGCTGGAGTTCATCGCCCGCTCGCAGGAGCATGGGAATCACAATGAGCCGACGGAGCGGATGACCGCCGATATTTTCCGCTCCACCCTCGAACTCTACCTCAACACCCGTGAATACGCGCCGTTGCGGCGGTTGCTCAAGCAATACCGGACGCGCTGGGGCATCCTTTTCGAACCGGCGTTGCGGCAGAACGCGCTGCTGGCGTCGCTGGTGGCGGCGATCGACGCCGACCGGGGGACGCTGGAAATCCGGCTCCGGGACAAAACCGGCTGGCTGGTGACCATCCGCAATGAAAAAGGGCCGATCCAGCTGCCCGTGAGCGGGGTTCCCGCCATCGACCTGCCGTTGGAGGAAAACAGCCGTTTCGAGCTGCCGGTGGGGGTTTACACGCTGGAATTCCGCCGTCCGGACGGCAGCGGTTTTTTTCACCCGGCCCACGTCCCCCTGGGGGCGGTGATCGAGCTGGAGGGCGGCGCGCCCGAGCCGATTCCGGAGGGGATGTGCTACATTCCGGGCGGCAAGACCGGCTTTCTTGCCGATACCGACCGGATCGACCGCATTTACGACAACAACCACCTGGCTCCCTTCCTGATCGGGCGGTACGAAGTTACGCTCGGCGAATACCTGGAATTCTGGCTTCAGCTTCGCGACCCGGAGTTGAAGAAAAGGTACCTGGCGTGGCTGGCCTTCGACCCGAATTCCGGGAAGACGCAGCCGGTCTGGAGTGAAAAGGGCGAACTTCGCCCGCCTTTCCGGCGGGATCTGCCGGTGACCGGCATTTCGCCGGCGGCGGCGAAAGCCTACTGCGAGTGGCTGGGGAAGCGCCTGGAGCGCAAAGTCCGGCTGCCGACCCTGCCGGAGTGGGAAAAGGCCGCCTTCGGCGACGACGGACGGCGCTACGCCTGGGGGAACACCTATCGGTCCGGCGCGGCCAACCTGCGGGAAGGACTGGGGGCGTCGGAATTGGCCGGTGCGGCCTCGGGCAGCTTCCGCGAAGACCGCTCGGTCTTCGGTGTTTTCGATATGACCGGGAACGTCCGGGAGTTCGCCCTGCAGCCGGACGGCGTTTCAACCGTCACGCTGGGCGGCTCCTTTATGACGGCTCCGGATGAACCCCGCTGCAACTACAACCTCGATCCGGCGCGCGACCTCGGATTCCGCTGCGTGATCGAACTGCCACCTGAAAAGAACCATGATTGACTTTCGCGAAGTAACCAAGAGCTACGCCGGTGAGGTGATCCTCGACCGGGTGACGTTTCGGATCAACACGGGCGACCGCGTCGGCGTCGTCGGCCCCAACGGAGCCGGCAAGAGTACGATATTCGGCATTATTTCGGGCGACGTGGTCCCCGACCGGGGGTCGATATCGATTCCCAAAGACAGCCGCCTCGGCCTCTTGCGCCAGCATCTGCCCGACGGCGCGCGCGACCGGACGCTGCTCGACTTCACCGCCGACGCTATCCCTGAACTGGCGGCGATGACCGAGGAGCTTCACGACATTGAGCACCGCCTCCACGAGGGACTGGTGGAGGACGACAAGTTCGACTCGCTGCTCGCCCGCGCCGGGCGGCTGCAATCGGAGATCGAGCACCTGGGGGCGTACCGCATGAAGAGCGAGGCCGAGAAGGCGCTGGCCAGCCTCGGTTTCCCGGTGGCCGATTTCGACCGTCCGCTGGGGGGATTTTCGGGCGGCTGGCAGATGCGGGCGTCCCTGGCCCGGGTGCTGATTTCGCGGCCGGACATCCTGCTCTTGGACGAGCCGTCGAACTACCTCGACATTCCGGCGGTGGAGTGGCTTTGCCGCTTCCTCAACTCCTTCCAGGGGACGCTGCTGCTCATTTCGCACGACCGCTTCCTGCTGCGCAAGCTGACCGACACCACGCTTGAGATCAACTCCGGGCAGGCCACGCGCTACGCCGGGGACTACGACTACTACCGCAACGAGCGCGAGGAGCGCTTCCGGCGGCTGGAGGCGGCCAAGCGCAATTCGGACCGCAAACGCGATCACCTCGAGCGGACCATCGACCGCTTCCGGGCCAAGAGTTCGAAGGCGTCGCAAGCGAAGAGCTGGCAGAAGGCGCTCGACAAGATGGAGGAGATCGAGCTGCCGGACGACCTCAGTTACCACGGGGCGATCCGTTTCCCCGCGCCGCCGCCGGGGGGCGTCGAGGCGGCGCGCCTCGAGAACCTCACCTTCGGCTACACGCCGGAGAAGCTGATTTTAAAGGGAATCGATCTTGCCATCGACAGCGGCGACAAGCTGGCGGTGATCGGCTACAACGGCATGGGGAAGACTACGCTGCTGAAGCTGCTGTCCGGCCGGTTGAAGCCGGTGGAGGGGCGGGTGGTTCTCGGTCATCACACGGTGATCGGTTACCAGGCGCAGGAGTTCACCGAGCTGTTGGTTCCGGAGCAGAGCGTCTACGACGTGGTGCGGGCGAACCTGCCGCCGGGCGCGCCGACCAACGGACTGATGAACATTCTCGGCTCCTTCGGGTTTTCCGGCGAGGCGGCGAAAAAGCAGTGCAAGGTGCTGTCGGGCGGGGAGAAGATCCGCCTTTTGTTCGCGCGGATTTTCGTCAATCCGCCGAACCTGTTGATTCTCGACGAGCCGACGACGCACCTTGACATTGCGGCGCGGGAGTTGCTGGAGGAGGCGATCCGGACCTATCCGGGGACGGTCTGCATTGTCAGCCACGACATTGAATTTGTGCGCAACACGGCGAATGCGATTATTGCGATGGAGCCGCCGGGGGTGCGTAAATATTTCGGCAACTACGATTACTACCTCGAAAAGTCGGCGGAACTGGCGGCGGACGGGGTGGCGGTGCCGCTCAACGACCCGGCGGTCAGCGGTTCGCCGGATTTGGCGCGAAACCGTCGCCGGGCGAGGGCGCAGGCGCGGGAGGCGCTGGCGGCCGAGAAGAAGCAATTCGAGAAGAACGTCGCCGACTTTGAGGCGAAGCTGGAGAAATACGAGAAGCGCCAGACGGAACTGGTGGCGTTGCTGTCGGCTCCGGATGTGAAGGCGGATTTTGCCGAGTTGAACCGTGAGCTGACGGGGTTGCGCAAGCGGATTGCCGACACGGAGGCGAAGTGGGAGACGGCGGCGGAACGGCTGGAGGAGCTGAAGCTGGAGAACGAGCGTATTCACGCATAAAAAAAGAAAAAAGTATTAATTTTAAAAAAAGGTTGCGAAGCAACCGCCCGCACCCGGCCGAGCCGGGACGCAGTCCAGCGCGCGGATAGCGCTGGTCGCTTGCCGAAAGAATTTTCGGCAAGCGAAAGGCGGTCACTCAAGTAGTACCGACCGGCGGAGCGCTGCCGATAAAAGATGGCTTTGCCAATCTTTTATCGAGCCGCAGCGCGCGGAGCCGCAGCCGGAAACCGTCTGCCCTCCACCCGATCAGATACCCTCTCGCCCACCGGCCCATAGGGTAACAAAATGAACACAACAACGATCTTAAACAATATAGAGGTGAAGACAAATGTTTGCATACCGGGCGATCAGTTTCCCCCTGCTGCTGGCGCTGCTGGCGGCGACGGTGTTCTGGGATAAAGGGGGGGCGTGGCTCTTCCTCGGAGTGGCGGTTCCCGCGATCGGACTGGCGACCTACGAGTGCTGCCGGCTGTTGGAGCGCTGCGGCTTGCCCGTCTTCGCCAAAACCGGCGGCATCATCGGCGGCGGCGTCTCATTATTGTACCTCCTCGCCCTCCAGCTGAGCTACTTCGGCGGACCGGATTGGTTCGGCACGGTGATCCAATCCCTTATGTTTCTCGCCATCGCCGCCTTCGGCCCCGCCTGGCTGGGACTCCTCTTCGCCGGCGACAAAAAACAATACGTCATCCGCCTCGCCGGAACCCTGGGCGTCTGTACCCTTCTCGGGACCCCGCTCCTCCTGATGGCGGCCGCCTACTACGACTCCCCCGCCATCATCGCCGGCAAAAACTGGAACTGCGGCGCCCGGCAGTTCCTCTTCCTCATCCTCGTCACCAAAGCCATGGATACCGGCGGCTACATCGCCGGAATGCTCTCCAACCGCTGGATGAAAAACGGCAACCATAAAATCGCCCCCTCCATCAGCCCCAAAAAATCCTGGGAAGGCACCATCGGCGGCATTCTCCTCTCCGTCGGCACCGCCATCGCCTTCTACTACATCTACCAGAATGAACTCCACCACTTCACCCGGCTCGGCAACGCCTTCTGGTGGTACCCCGTCGCCGGCGTCATCCTCGCCATCGGCAGCCTCGCCGGCGACCTGACCGAATCCACCCTGAAACGAGCCGCCGGCGTCAAAGACTCCGGCGAAATCATCCCCGGCATGGGCGGCGTCTTCGACGTCCTCGACAGCTTCCTCTACAACGGCATCCTCTTCTGGCTCCTCGCCAGTCTCGCCCGATAGGGGGCTGTGGGACTCGGGGGGGGGGGGGGGGGGGGGGGGGGGGGGGGGGGGGGGGGGGGGGGGGGGGGGGGGGGGGGGTGGGGGGGGCGGGCAGGACGAGGGGCAGGACGCCCCGAGCCAAATCAGAAAACACAGGAAACAGAGG
>JAVBRV010000477.1:0-12531 GCA_031547585.1 Victivallaceae bacterium | reverse complement strand
CATCTGCCAATTCGGATCCTTCACCAGTTTCATCAGCCACTCGTTGACGTTTCCGTAGTATTCGAAACCGGAGAAGTTCCCCCGGTCGAAGAGCCACACCTCCGCATCCTCTCCGCCGGGCGGCGAGGCGATCCGCCGGTGGCGAATGAAACGAACCCCCAGTTCATTCAGGGCGACCACCGAGGCGTCGAGAGGAATCCGGTCGATCACCTCATCCACGAAGGGGGCATGGTTGCGGAGCTTCTCCAGATTGTTCAACTCTTTTTCACGGAAGGGGAAAGAGAGGATCGAGCCGTACCGGTCCGCCTGAAAAATCTCGAAAAAATCCACGTAGCGCATCAGTAACGTGTCGCCGAGAACGATATGCCCCGCCACCGCGCATCCGGCCATGCCCGCCAGCACGGCGCGCCGCCAGGGTAAAGAGGTCCGGCGGCGGCGCAGAAGAACCCGCAGCTGCCGCAAGCCGAATATCGCCGCCACCGGAGCCACGCCCACCACCGCCGAGCAGTAGTGGCTCACCAGGTGCTGCTGCTGGTAATTTTCGCTGATGAACTGAATCGCCAGCGAAGGGAAGAGCAGGAAGAGAAATCCCCGCCAGGTGAAACAGGGGAGAAACCCCGTCGCCAGGAGCACCGTCAGAATCGCTCCGGGGACCGAAGGCAGAAAGAGCCGCGACGTAAGCGTCCAGGCGTTGGCGAGAGTCTCCGCCACGGTCGGCGCAAAGAGCTCGTAGCGCCCGGAATGCAGATCGGTCACCTGAAGAATGAAGGGGTAATAGACCCCCAGCACAAAACCGACCCAGAGGAGCGACGCCAGGAAGACCAGCGCCCCCCGCAGCCGGAATCCCTTCATCGTCAGCAGCCAGCAGCCGACGCCGCCCAGGGGGACGATGAAGTCCTCTTTGATGAGGGGGAGCGTCAGGGCGAGCGCCAGGAACCAGCCGTACTTCCGGTGCGCCCAGCACCAGAAGGCCGCCGCGAACCAGAGGGGAAAGAGGCATTCGATGTGAAAGTCGTAAAGCGTCAGCCGCCCGTAATAGGGACTGCATAAATAAAACACCGCGATCAGCAGCGCCGGAGCCGGTTTTTTGAGGAGCTTCAGCGCCGTAAAGTAGAGCACCGGGGCCGCCGCCGCCATGACGAGCGGTTGAAAAATGAGCAGCACGTAGTGGGAGTCCCAGATCCAGTACAGCGGCACCAGCAGCAGCACGGCGGGGGAGAAGTGGTCGAAGGGCCCCCGGTAGTCGTGCATCAGGGGACCGCCCGAAGCGGCGATATGGAGCATCGAATCGTAGATGCCGAAATCCCACATGCCCATCTGGTACAGCCGGTACTTCCAGATTCCGGCGACCGTGTAGGCAACGGCAAACAGGAGGGAGAGAACCAGCACCAGGTTCCGGGCTACGCTTCCCGGAAGGGGCGTCCTCCAGAAACGGCCGATCGCACCGAACGGCAACGCCGCCAGGAGCACCAGAAGAGCCGCCTGCCAGAAGCTGTTCATACGTTCTCTCCCTTTATGAGTTCATGGAGCAGCAGCAGCGCCCGCCCGGCGGTGCGTTCGCGAACGGCGCGCCGGTCGCCCTGAAAGTGAAACTCCCGGACCTCGCACCGCTCTCCGGCGCGGGCGGCGATGTAGACGAGCCCGACCGGTTTTTCGGCGCTGCCGCCGTCGGGCCCGGCGACGCCGGTGACGGCGACCGCGCAATCGACCGCGAGGACCCGGCAGGCTCCGTCGACCATCGCCCGGGCGCATTCGGCGCTGACCGCCCCGAACTCCGCCAGCAGCACCTCGGGGACCCCCAGCAGGGCGTGCTTCAATTCATTGCTGTACACGACCGCGCCGCCCTTGAACACCCGGGAGACCCCGGGATAGTCGGTCAGCCGCGCGGCGATGCCGCCGCCGGTACAGGATTCCGCCGTGCCGAGCGTCCAATTCCGTTCTTCCAGCCGCCCGATCAAGTGCAGCGCGAGATCGAGTTCGCCCGGGGGAAGCGCGGCGGGCAACAGCACGCGTGCGGCGGCGACGGCGCGCTCGACCTCGTCGCGGTCGGCGCCCGAGAGGAAAATCCGGGTTCCTTCAGGCTGGGCGCAGCAGCCGAGCCGGACGGCGAAGCCGGTCAGCTGCCGCTCCAGCAGCCGGGTCGTTTCGAATTCACCGCCGCCGGGGACGAGAAAGCCCAGGGTGAACTCCCGCTCGCCGCCGAGTTGGAGGAGACGGGGGATCACTTCGTTTTCGGCCATCGGTTCGCATTCGCGCGGCGGACCGGGGAGGAGGAAGAGATGGCGGTCGCGCCCGGCATACCGGGCGGTGAAATAGAGTCCGGGGGCGGAGCCGTTGGGGTTGGCCAGCGCTTCACCGCCTTCGAGGAGCCGCGCCTGCCGGAGCGCCTCCTTCGGGACCGTGCGCCCGGGATGGCGGGTGCGCCAATAGTCGCGCACCTTCTCCGCCAGCGCCGGGTCGGGGGTAAGCTCCCGGCCGAAGAAGCGGGCCACGGCGTCGAGCGTCAGGTCATCACGGGTGGGGCCGAGCCCGCCGGTGATGAGGATGGTGTCGGCGGCGTGGAGCGCCTCCGCCAGCCCCGCGTGGATCGACGGAGCCTCGTCGCCCGCCACCCGGGTCAGTACGGGGCAGAAGCCGTGCGCCTCCAGGGCGCGGCCGAGAAAGGCGGCATTGGTATTGGGCACGCTGCCCCGGAGCAGTTCGCTCCCGGTGGATAAAATGGCGATATTCATGATCATTCCTTATGGCTCGAAGGCGGCAAGCAGATCGGGGCGGCTCCGGTGGATGAAGAGTATGACCCCCTCCTCCGGATAATGGATCAGCTGGTACAGCGGATCCTTCATCAGCCGGGTCAGTATTTCATTCAGAAACTCCTGCGGTTCGAAGGCGTAGTAGTTTTTGCGGTCGAAAAGATAGATATCCGCCACCGGATGCCGCACCGTAACGATCTGCCGGTGTCGGGTGAAGGGAATCCCCAGTTCATTCTGGGCCGCCACCTGTGCATCCAATGGGACCCGGGCCGCGATCTCGTCGAGGAAGGCCGCGTGGCGGTTGTATTCGGCCAGCTCCCGCCAGGCTCCCGGCCGGAGCGGCCAGGAGAAAACCGAACCGAATCCCCCCAGCACATAGTTGTCATAGGTCGCATACCGCATCTGGACGAGGTCGGCGAAAAGAACATGACAGCTCACCCCCAGGGCCGCCGCGACCGCCAGCGCGGCGCGCCGCTGTCGGAGCGGCCGGCGGAAACGGCGGCAAAGCGCCCGCAGCTCCCGCAATCCCAGAAGAGCCGCGATCGGCGCCACCCCCGCCACGGCCGAACCGTAGTGGCTGACCAGAAGCTGCTGATGTGAATCGGTGCTGACCAGCTGGATGGCGAGGGTCGGCAGAAAGAGAAAGAGAAACCCCCGCCAGGAAAAGCAGGGGAGGAAAGCGAGCGGCAGAAGCACGCTGATCAGCACCACGGGAACCGTCGGCAGGAAAAGGTGGGAGGCGATCTTCCAGGCATTGGTCAAGGTCTCCGCGACCGTCGGCGCGAAAAGCTCGTAGCGCCCGGCGTGAAGGTAGGAAGCCTTCAGGATGTACGGGTAATAGATCCCCAGCACGAAACCGGTCCAGAAGAGGCCCGCCGCCAGGAGCAGCACCCCCTGAAGCCGGAATCCCCGCTGCGACAGCAGCCAGAGCCCGAGCGCGCCCAGGGGGATGATGAAATCCTCCTTGATGAGGGGAACCGTGGCGGCCAGCAGCAGGAACCAGCCGTGCTTCCCGTGCGCCCGGCAGAGGAAGGCCGCCGCCAGCCAGAGGGGGAAGAGGCATTCGATGTGGAAGTCGTACAGCGCCAGCCGCGCGGTATAGGGGTAACAGAGATAGAGAAGGGCGACGAGAAGGGCCGGGGCCGGTTTCTTCAGCATCCTGAGGGCGGCGAGGTAGTACACGGGGGCCGCCGCCGCCATGACGAGCGGCTGAACAATGGCGAGGATGTAGGGCGAATCCCAGACCCAGTACAGCGGCAGGAGGAGCAGCACGGTGGGCGAAAAGTGGTCGAAAGGCCCCCGGTAGTCGTGCATCAGGGGTCCGCCCGAGGCGGCGATATGCAGCATCGAGTCGTAGATGCCGAAATCCCACATGCCCATCTGCCAGGCCTGAATCTTCCAGACCCCGGCGGCGAGATAGCTGGCGGCGAAGAGAAGCGAGAGAAGAAGCACCAGCCGGCGGGCGGCGGCTTCCGGGATGGGTTCCCCCCGGAACCACCCGATCGCCCCGAACGGCAATGCCGCAATCACCGCCAGAAAAACCGCTCCGGCAAAACCGATCATCATATGAGAACCCTCCGCAATACTTAGAAAATATCCGATAACGACGGTTTTTTCAACCGGGAGCGGTGTATTTTCACTCATTTTCCAGCAGGAACAGGGAAGAAATACGGATTTCTTTCAGGAAAAGCCGAAATGGTGATTGTAAAAAATGTCTTCCTCGTGTATATTTTCGGTCGGAGGATCCGTTCTTCCGTGATCTGAGCGGAACCGGGGTGGAACTTTTGCAACGTAAGATGGGTGCGGAATCATGGCGGGACATCCGAAACTGACAGTCCTTTTTGAAAAGCTTCGCGGCAAAACCTTTGAACTCGACAAGGATTTGCTGACGGTAGGTCGACGCGACGATGCGGATATTTGCCTCAAAGACTCTTCTTTGAGCGGTCATCATGCCGATATTCTGCGTACGGAAGAGAACGGCAAATACGTCTATACCATCCGCGACAACGACAGTACCAACGGGACCCGGATCAACAACGTTCCCGTCAAGGAACAGGTGCTGAACAACTCCGACCTCATTCTCTTCGGCGGCGTCGAAGTCCTCTTCGACAGCGACGAGGAGCTGGAGAGCGGAACCAACTTCGCCACCACCCACACCATCGACCTCTCCAGCATCGACAGCAATGTTTCCACCGTCCAGAAGATGATCAACCTCTCCCCCTTCGCCGCCGGCGAGCAGAAAAAGAACGCCATGATCCAGAAGGTCATCATCGGCGTGGTCGCCCTCACGGTACTGGCCGTGATCGGCCTGGTGGTCTGGGTAGTGGTCAGCATGTTCGGGATGAAATAACTCTTGTTTGAACCGTCACAACGCCGCTTCTGCCGACACCACCAGTCGGAGGGAGCGGCGATTTTCAGAATCTGAGGAGAAAGCCCTTCATGGCCAATGACAAAAACAACCGCAATCCCGGCAAGCTGAACGAACGCCCCGGGCGCGAGAAATCTTCATCCCCCCTGCCCCCCCGCAGCTCCAAGGCCGCCCTGGTCTGGCTGGTGATCCTGCTCGGCCTCGCCGCGCTGGTGCTCTTTCAAGGGGTGGACAGCGGCAAAACGGTCCAGCTGACCCAGAGCGAATTCGAAAACCTGCTCTCGGCCGGGCAGATCGTCACCGCCGAAATGACCAACGAGTCGGAGCGCACCTATACCATCGAAGGGAAATTCCGCCGCCTAGTCCGCAAGGCCGCCGACAAAAAAGAGGAGACCCCGGCCGTGAAGCCGGAGGCGAAGACCGAAGAGAAGCCGGAAGGTGAAGCAAAGCCGAAAGTCCAGGTGGAGACCATCGTCCGCACGGAAGCCGAGCCGGGCCATCCTTCGACCGTCGAGATGGTCCCTTACCGCACCCGGGTCATCTACTCCGACAACCTCGATACGCTGCTTAAAAACACCAAGGTCACCATCCGCAACAACAACGCGGGGTTCTGGAACTTCATCCTGATCGGCCTGTTGCCGGTGCTGCTGTTGATCGGCGTCATCTACTTCTTCATGACGAGGCAGATGAAGATGGCCGGGCGCGGCGCCATGGAATTCGGCAAGAGCAAGGCGCGGATGATTCCGCCCGATGAGCTCAACGTCAAATTCGACGATATCGCCGGGGCCGACGAGGCCAAGGAAGAGATCCGCGAAGTGGTGGAATACCTGAAGGATCCCCTCCGTTTCCTCCAGGTCGGCGGGCAGATCCCCAAGGGGTGCCTGCTGGTGGGCGAGCCGGGAACCGGTAAAACTCTGCTGGCCAAGGCGGTCGCCTGCGAAGCGGGGGTGCCTTTCTTCTCGATCAGCGGTTCGGACTTCGTCGAGATGTTCGTCGGCGTCGGCGCCAGCCGGGTCCGCGACATGTTCGAGCAGGCCCGCCGCAACACGCCCTGCCTGATTTTCATCGATGAAATCGACGCCGTCGGCCGCTCCCGCTTCTCCGGTTGGGGCGGCGGTCACGACGAGCGCGAACAGACCCTCAACGCCATGCTGGTCGAAATGGACGGCCTCGAAAGCCGGAACGGCGTCATCGTGCTGGCGGCGACCAACCGGCCCGACGTGCTCGACCAGGCGCTGCTGCGCCCCGGCCGCTTCGATCGGCAGGTGGTGATGGATCTGCCCGATATCGCCGGGCGGCGCAAGATTCTCGACGTCCATATCAAAAAGATCAAAGTCGCGACCATCGACCTCGACGTCATCGCCCGGACCACCCCCGGTTTCAGCGGCGCGGATCTCGCCAACCTCTGCAACGAGGCGGCATTGCTGGCCGTCCGCCGCAACCGTGAGGCGGTCGAACAGGCCGATCTCGAAGAGGCCCGCGACAAGGTGAGCTACGGCGCCGAGCGCCGCAGCCGCAAGATCACCGAGCGCGAACGCCGCCTGACCGCCTATCATGAGGCGGGTCATGCGCTCATTGCGCTCCACAACGACCATTGCACGCCGATTCACAAAGTGACGATCATTCCGCGCGGCCAGGCCTACCTCGGCGCAACCTTCACCATGCCGAAAGAGGATGTCTACACCCGCAGCAAGCTCGAGCTGGAAGCGGATATGGAGATGGACATGGGCGGACGCGCCGCCGAAGAACTGGTCATCGGCGACGTCACCACCGGCGCTTCGGCGGACATCCGCCACCTGACCAACACCGCCCGGCGGATGGTCTGTCTCTACGGCATGAGCCCCAAGATCGGCCCGGCGCGCTACGACGAGCCGAACCCCCACCCCGGTTTCCGGATGGAGGGCGAAAGCGCCGGTAAATTGAGCGAAGAGACCGCGCGAGAGATCGACCTCGAAGTCCGCCGCCTGATCCACGAAGCGATGGAGAAAGCGCGCAAGTGCATCCGCGAGAACCGCGGCCAGCTGGAAAAGCTGGCCCAGGCGCTGCTGGAGCGCGAGACGCTGTCGATCGATGAAATCAACGTGCTGCTCGGCCTCACTCCGGTCGAGAATCCCCAGCCCGCCGTCGATCTCCGCCCGGTGGATGAAGCCGAGCATGGAACTCCCGAAAGCGGCGTTTAAGCCGGTCGCGGGCGGCGCGCTGGTGACGCTCCGGGTTCAGCCCGGGGCGAGCCGCAGCCGGTTGGTCGGCGGCTACGGCGACGCAGTCAAGGTCGCGCTTCAGGCTCCGCCGGTGGATGGCCGCGCCAATGAGGAGCTCGTCCGGCAATTCGCCCTCTGGTGCGGTGTCCCCAAGGGGAAGCTGACCATCCGCTCCGGCCTCTCCGGCCGCTCGAAAGTATTGGAAGTAGCGGGCTTCTCGCCCGATGAACTGTGTAACCTCCTGGAAAACCTCCCATGAACCCCAAAGCTGTGATCTTTCTCGCCGACGGCATGGCCGATGAGCCGCTGCCCGAGCTCGCGAACCGTACGCCCCTCGAGGCGGCCGACACCCCCGCCATGGATTCCATCGCCCGCCGCGGCCGGAACGGAACCTTTCTCACGCTGCCCGAAGGGCTGCCGACCTCGTCGGACGTGGCCAATCTCTCGGTGCTGGGCTTCCGGCCGGAGCTGAATTATCCGGGCCGGGGTCCGATCGAAGCGGTCAGCCAGGGGATCGAGCTGGGCCCGGAGGACGTGGCCTTCCGCTGCAACCTGGTGTACGTCTCCAGTGACGGCATCCTTCGCGACTACTCTTCCGGCCAGATCGACCCGGCTTCGGCACGGGAGCTGGTGGAGGGCCTGCAGCGCGAATTCGGTTCGCCGGAGCTGACCTTCCACACGGGGGTCAGCTACCGCAACCTCCTGGTCTTGCACGGGAAGCGTTTCTCGGGCCGGGTCGACTACTTCAAGCCCGACTCCTCGCAGGATCTGCCGATGGCCGACTGCCCCCTCACCCCGGCGGACGATTCGCCGGAGGCAGCCTATACGGTGCAGTTTCTCGCCGACCTCGGGAAGCGCTGCGCCGCCTTCCTCGCGGCGCATCCGGTGAACCGGGGGCGGAAATCGCCCGCGAACCAGATCTGGCCGTGGAGCCCGGGGCGCAAGCCCACGCTCGCGCAATTCTCCGACCTCTACGCGGGGCGGCGCGGCGCGATCGTCAGCGCGGTCGACGTCATCAAGGGGATCGGCCGCTGCACCGGCATGGAGGTGATCGACGTCCCCGGCGCCACGGGTTACCTCGACACCAATTACGCGGGGAAGGTGGCGGCGGCGCTCGATGCGCTTGAACGCAACGACCTCGTCTACCTCCACGTCGAAGCGATCGATGAATGCTCCCACCAGGGGAGCCTTGAGCTGAAGCTGCGCGCCATCGAGGACTTCGACGCCAAGATCGTCGCGCCGGTGCTGAAAGCGCTGGAGGGGCGCAACGTCAACTTCGCGGTGCTGCCCGACCACCCGGTTCCCTTGCGGCTGCGGATTCACACCACGACGCCGGTGCCGCTGGCCATCTGCGGCCCCCGGGTCGAAGCCGACGGCGTGCAATCCTTCAGCGAACAGCTGGCCCCGCAAGGGCAGCTCGGGCACCTCAAGGCCGGGGAACTGGTCAAGCGGCTGCTGGAGATTTAGCCGAGTGGCGAGAGGCTGGAGTGCTGTGGCGCGCGGCTCGTAGGGACTTTAGGGACAATAGAGACTTTAGGGACCGCGGGGAAGAGAAGTAACCGCGCGCCAACCACTTTTTTGCCGGTTTGTCTGGCGAGATGCTCTTGAAATCTACGGTTTTACGTGCTATTTTCACTTTTGGGGGACGCAAACGGCAAAGGAGAAAGCATGGAGCATCCGGCGGAAATTCTGGCGGCGGTCCCCGGGAAGATTCGGGCGATCAAGGAGGAGCTGGCGAAGAAAATCTACGGCCAGGAGGAGTTGATCGACTTTCTCCTCGCCGGCATCTTCGCCGAAGGGCACTGCCTCATCACCGGCGTGCCGGGGCTGGCCAAGACCTTGCTCGTCAACTCCATCGCCGAGATCGCGGCGCTCGATTTCAAGCGCATTCAGTTCACCCCCGACATGATGCCGGGCGACATCACCGGCGGCGAAATCCTTGACTTCAACCGGGAGGGCGGTGAGCGGCGTTTTCAGTTCCTGCCCGGCCCGATTTTCACCCAGCTTCTCCTGGCCGACGAAATCAACCGCACCACCCCCAAAACCCAATCCGCCTTGCTGGAAGCCATGCAGGAGCGTTTCGTCACCGTGGCGGGGAAGTCCTATCCGCTCGGCAAGCCCTTCTTCGTCCTCGCCACCCAGAACCCCATCGAGCAGGAGGGGACCTACCCCCTCCCCGAAGCCCAGCTCGACCGCTTCATGTTCGGCCTCAAGGTGGACTACCCCAGCTTCGACGAGGAGCTGCGGATCGTGCGCGAAACCACCACCGAAAAGACGGTTCAACTGAGTAAAGTGATTTCGGCGGAGGAGATCACCGCCATGCAGCGGGCGATTCGCTGCCTCCCCATCCCCGAATCGGTGGCGGCGCTGGCGACCCGGATCGTCCGGGCGACCCGGCCGTCGCCGGAGAATCCGGTGGCCTCCAAGTACTTCCGCTGGGGGGCCGGTCCCCGCGCCGGGCAGAACCTCGTCTGGGGCGGCAAGGTCTTCGCCGCCTTCGACGGCCGCCCCAATGTGGCGGAGGAGGATATTTATAAAGCGCTGGAGCCGGTGCTCAACCACCGCCTCGTCCTCAACTATCGCGCCGAGTCGGAGCATATTCCGATGAAGCAGATGCTGACGGAACTTCTTCGCGATGTCCGATGAAGGGAACATCACCCATTACCTCACCCTGGAAGAGCTGGCCCGGCTGCCCGATCTGGAGTTACAGGCCCGCGCGCTGGCCGGCGGCATGCAGTCCGGCATCCACCCCAGCCCCTACCGGGGGAGCAACGTCGAATTCAAAGAGCACCGCCAGTACGCCCACGGCGACCGGCTGCAGGATATCGACTGGAAGGCCTACGCCCGGAGCGACCGGCTGCATGTCCGGCTGCGCGAAGAGGATACCAATCTGTCGACCTGTTTCATCCTCGACCGTTCCGCCTCGATGGATTTCAAAAGCCCCGGGGTTCCTCTCGACAAATACCGCTTCGCCCGGATCGTGACGGCGGCGATGCTGTTCTACCTGTCGCACCAGCATGACGCCGCCGCGCTGGCGCTGCTGGGGGAGGATCTGACTGAACCGGGGAAGCCCTCGTCCGCTCCGCACCGGTACCGCCAGCTGCTGGCGCTCCTCGCCGGGGCGGCGGCGGAGCATGCCACCCATTGGGAGGCGCTGGGGAGCGGCTTCGTCCGGCAGCTCCGGCCGCGTTCGCTGGTCACCGTGGTCTCCGACTTCACCGTCAGAGCCGCCCGGCTCTTGCCCTTCGCCGAGGCGCTGAAGGAGAAGCGATGCGAACTCCTCCTCTTCCACGTCTTCGCCCCCGCCGAACGGGAGCTGCCGGACGACCCCACCCTCCGCCTGGAGGAGGCCGAAACGGGGGCCCGACTCACCCTCACCCCCGAGCTCATCCGCGACGAATACCGCGAACTCTTTCAGAAGCATCTGGAGGCGCTCGCCGACCTCGCCCTCTCCACCGGCGGCGGCTACCTCCCCCTCTGTACCGACCGGCTGCCGCTCGACATCTTCGGCGCCTGGCTGCGGCAGCGTGAAAAAGAGAGGAGGCGGCGGTAATCATGCAATTCGCCTTCCCCCTCTATCTCGCGGGCCTTGTCCTCCTCGGCGTGCCGATTCTGCTTCACTTCCTCAAGCGGCGGCCGGCGACGGTCATGCGCTACCCCTCCTTCTTCCTCCTGCGGGAGCTGATCCGGAAGCAGCGGCGGCACACCCTGCTGCAATATCTGGTGCTGCTGGCCCGCTGCCTGGCGCTGGCGTGCCTGGCGCTGGCCTTCGCCTACCCCCTCTTCTCGCAGCTCCCCCTGCGGCTCGATTCGGCGACGGTGATCCTGGTGGACGCCTCCTTCAGCATGCCCGATCCGGCGAAAAGGGTGGAGGAGGTCCTGGCTGCGATTCCGGAGGGGAACGCCATGCTTGCGGGCCGCGTCACCGAAACCACCCGCTGGAGCGGCGACTTCACCCGTTCGAAAAGCGAACTCACCGCCTGGATCGCCGGCAACCGGAGCTCAAAGTGCACCTCCTCCTTCGCCGCTGCCATCCCGGCGGCGGACAGCCTCCTCGGGCGGATTCAGGCGAAAGAGAAGAAGATCGTCGTCATCACCGACCGGCAGGCCGTCCCCTGGCGAAGCGTCCGGATCGAACCGCCGCTCCGGAACGCCACGGCTTTCGAGGTGAAATTCTGCGCCGACAAGCCGCGCCGGAACCTCGCCATCCACTCGATCCAATCCGATCCACCGCATCCGAAAGCGGGGGAGGAGGTCCGGCTCACCGCCACGCTCCGCAACTACAATCCTGAAGCGGCGGAGGTGAGGTTCGACTTTTTTTCGGAGCAGGAGCAGCTTGATTCGCAGCGGCTGACGGTTCCGGGGCGGGGCGACGTCCGGCTGGAGCTCCCCCTTCGCCTCCCCGAGGATGGCGTTCCGCTGGCCGGACGCGGCGTCCTCACCGCCGCCGACGCCGATAACGACATCACCGCCGACGACCTCTTCTACTTCGCCCTGAATCCCCGGCGGCCGTCGAAGATCCTCCTGTACGGAAAGAGCGCCCCGTTCCTCGCCGAAGCGCTGGACATCCATCCCGGGGAAACCTCCGCCGAAGCCGAAAACGCCGAACTCTTGCTCTTCGACACCCTCCCCCGGGACCGCGCCAAAGAGTGCATCGAACTGGCCCGCCGGCAGATGGGGAAGGGCGGACTCACCGCCATCCTCTGGAACGGAACCGCGGAGACGCAAGCCTTCTTTGAGGAGTTCGGCTTCCGCATCCGCCGGAAGAGCCTCCCCGGCATCCGCAAACTGGAAACACTCCAATTCGATCACCGGATCCTTCGCGACTACCTCTCCGTCAACGCGGGGGCCTGGTTCGACATCCTGTTCTTCGAGGCGCCGCAGCTTTCGGTTCCGCCGGAAGCGCACGTCCTCGCCACCTTCACCGGGGACCTCCCCGCCATCGCCGAGCTGAAGTACGGTGCGGGACGCCTCTTCGTCTTCGCCGCCTCCCCCGACCGCCGCCACACCAACTGGCAGACCTTCGGCAACTTTCTGCCCTTCTGGCAGGAGCTGGCGCTCTATGCCAAGCGCGAAGAATCCGTGCCCTCCGCCCTCACCGCGGGCAACGGCTTGCAGCGGCTCCCCGACGGGAAGCTGCTGGCGCTCGACGTTCCCGGCAACTACGCCTCGGGCGGACGCATCTACAGCATCAACGCCCCTCGGCGGGAAT
>JAVBRV010000024.1:0-16878 GCA_031547585.1 Victivallaceae bacterium | reverse complement strand
TTGGGAATGCCGTCGAGATCAAGCAAGCCGTCGGCGGCTTCGAGGCGGCGGAATCCGGCCAATGCGGTCCCGAGGTTATCATACAGCTCCGCCACCACTTCCCGGTCGCCGGTCACCCGGTAGTACCAGTGGAGGAAGGGGAAAAGGAGCAAGGTGTAATCGGGGACCGCCTCCCCGCCTCCGAGCGAGGGGGAGATGAACTGCCCATCCTCGCGCTGCCCGAAGCCGTATTGCAGCAGGCACTTGCGGGTAAGATCGCGCACCCCGAAGATGCCGAGGGCCGCCTGGGCGCTGGCGAAGGCATCCATCCACTGCTGCTGATCGCGGTGCGGGCAGTCGGTGTAAATATCTTCCATGCAGGGTTTAAGCGTCTCGATTCCGATCCGGGTCAGCCGGTTCAAAAAGGCATCCGAAGAGTGGAAACTCCCCAGCTCCCGCAGCGGATAGCCGTACTCCAGAAAGCGGAAGCATAGGCCCTCACGTTTCACGCCGCGCAGCCGGACATAGCGCCCGGCCCGCTTGCGGTGTCCCTTCCAATAGAAAGGGCCGGAAGCGTCGAGAATCCGGTCGTCATACATCACCTGGGTTCCCCGGGGCGAACTCCAGCCGCCTTTCAGGTCTTCGATGTATTCGACGGTCACGGGGCCGGTGGCTACGCCCCGCAGCTCCGCCCGCCCGAAGCGCAGAATACCGAAGTCAAGAAGCAGGCTTTCCCCTTCATCGGCAACCGTTTCAGGGAGCCGTTCCACCTCGTGAAAGAGCGGAATCGAGCGGGGTCGCCAATACTCCTTCGGGATCGCCTCCGCCGCCGAACGGGCCGCCGGGCAGGCGTGCGGGAAGCGGCCGGAGCGCCACTCCCCCTCCCCCGCCGCAAGGGTAACGTATTCGGCATAGCCGGTGCCGGCATTGCGCGGGGCATCCCCGGCGTACCCGGTGAAATAGGCGGCTTCGAAATCGGCTGGGCCCCCGAGAAAGAGACGCCGCTCGCCGTCAATGGTGACTTCCAGTTCAGCCAGGAGGCCGGGATTTCGATCGCAACCGAGATGGAACGTAAAAAGGTTTTCCCCCGCCTTCACTTCGGGAATCAGTTCATCATAATAGAGCAGCGGCGCTTCGCTCCGGCCGGGGCCGTAGTGGATGGACGCTCCGTTAAGCGCGATCTCCGTCTCCCCCGTCGCATAGAAGCGCAGCACCGGGTCGGTGAATCCGGCGGGCAGCGTAACCCGCGCCCGGTAAAACAGATGGAGGTTGGTTTCGCGCGGCGCCGGTTCCGCCGGAACGGCCAGGAAGCTGTTTTTCATGTCACTCTCTCCAGGGAAGTAATAGGGGGGATATTCGTTGCAGGGAATGTTCGGGCCGCCTGCCGGAAAGCAGGTCGAGCATGATCCGGAAGCCGCGGCGGGCGATCTCCTCCACCGGCTGGCGAAGCGACAGATGGCGCGGTTCCTCCGCGAGTTCACTTTCGACGCCGTCGACTCCGGCGGAACGGATGACTCCGGCCTTCATCCGCTCAATCATCCGGCGGTAATGGCAGGCGGAACGGTCGCAGGGGTGCCAGATGAGGTCCACATCGGGATGCGCCGCCAAGAGGCGAGGCAATTCGAGTTCGCTGTTGAAGTTCCACAGGTGAAGCGGCTTACCCGCCTCGACAAAGCCATCGATCAGCCCCCGGCTGCGATCCATGAAGGCGCGGTAGTACTGCGCGCTGCCCGGCAGCAGCGCCACCGGAACCCGGCAACGATCCAGCAGCCACTCCGCCGCCATCCGCCCCGCCCGGTAGTTGTCGGTACAGACTGTACAGGAGGCGGGGGTCGGGCCGATGTCGTCGATCTCGATGGTGTGCGGCGACGCTTCGAGGAGCCCGGTGAGGCGCGGGGTAATCCCCTCGGGACGCACCCCCGCCAGGAATACGCCGTCGAAGCCGGGCAGAAGATCGCCCACCCAGGCTTCATCCGCCACATTCAGCATCGGCAGAAAGAGCAAGGAAGCGTTGATGCCGAGCATCAGCCGCTGCAATTCCGTATAGATGCCGAGATAGACCGCCACCTCCCCCACCTGGGAACGCCCGAGCCAGGCAAAACGGAGCGGACGCGCCTGCCCGCGAAGCGCTGCGGCATTCACCACGCTGCGCCGCCCCTGCTGCTTGACCACCACCCCCTGCTTCGCCAGCTCCTCCAGCGCCTCGCGCACTGTTGAGCGGCTCACTCCGGCGGCTTCCGCCAGCGCCGTCTCGGGCGGCAGCTGCGAACCGTCGGCATAAATTCCCCGCCGGATGTTGCTCTCCAGCAACTCCAGCAGTTTCCGGTATTTGGAAGCATCCTGCTGACTCATATCATCCATTCAAGTTTTCATACAAGTTTCATACAAGTGTTTATTATATCTGATCAACAGTGAAATGTCAAGCGGCAAAGCAAATTTTTCTTTCGCTATTGCAAATTCCGCAGAAGCGGGCTAGTTTATCTCCATAACAAACCAGGAGGAATTATGCAGAGTCTGATCGTCGAGGGGAACGCCCGCATCCGGGGCGAAGTGACCATTTCCGGGAATAAGAACGCGGCGCTGCCGGTCATTGCGGCCCTGCTGCTTACCGATGAAGAAATTATCATCCACAACGTGCCGGATATTCTGGACGTCCGCACCATGCTCGACATCGCCGGCGAAATCGGCGCCGACTACACCTTCCTGAACCACACGCTGAGATTCCGCTGCAAGGACGTCAAAACCACCCGTATCTCGAAGAAACTCTGCGAGAAGAACCGCACCAGCATCCTCTTCGCGGCCCCCCTCATCGCCCGCTGCGGCTCCGCCGAACTCTATCCGCCGGGCGGCGACGTCATCGGCCGGAGGCGGCTCGACGGGCACTTCTACGGTCTGGTTAAACTGGGGGCGGAGATGTCCGGCGACGAGACCTATTGCTTCAACGCCTCCAAAGGACTCACCGGGCGCGAACTCTTCCTCGACGAAGCCAGCGTCACCGCCACCGAGCAGATCCTGATGGCGGCGGTCCTCGCCAAGGGGAAGACGACCTTGTACAACGCCGCCTGCGAACCGCATGTGCGCGACCTCGCGCTCCTCCTCAACGCCATGGGGGCGAAGATCTCCGGCGCGGGCAGCAACACCCTTGAAATCGAAGGGGTGGAGTCGCTTCACGGCACCGAATACACGCTGGTCGGCGACCATATCGAAGCGGGGAGCTTTCTCGCCCTCGCCGCCGCCACCCGGGGGGAAGTCATTGTCCGCGGCACCGCGCCGCGCCACTACTGGATGCTCCGCCGCGTCTTCGAACGCATGGGCATCCACCTCGAACTCCGCGCCGACCACATCTACCTCCCCGGCGGGCAGGATCCGCAGATTCAATGCGATTTCGGCGGACACATTCCGCAGATTTCCGACGGCCCCTGGCCGCAGTTCCCGTCGGATATGATGAGCTGCACCATCGTCGCCGCCACCCAGTGCCGGGGGACGGTGATGTTCTTCGAGAAGATGTTCGAGAGCCGCATCTACTTCGCGGACCGGCTGATCAGCATGGGCGCCAACGCCATCGTCTGCGACCCGCACCGGGTGGTCATCACCGGGCGTTCGGAGCTTCACGGCATGACCCTCTCGAGCCCCGACATCCGCGCCGGAATGGCGATGGTCATCGCCGCCCTCGCGGCGCGCGGCAGCAGCACCATCCACTCGGCCGAAGTGATCTACCGGGGTTACGAAAACCTGGTCGAAAAGCTCACCGGCCTCGGCGCGAAAATCACCGAAGTCCGGAATTAGTTTCAGGGGCTCCGGTCACTCGGTGACGGAGATGATCTTCCACTCCATCTCGTCATTCCGGGTGATCGCCACCTCCCAGTTTTTCCGGATCGGCGTTCCCCCTTTGGTGGAGGATTCGACCTGTACGATAACCGTATTGAAGCTCGACCGGTAGGAAGCCGGGGTAATGATCTCCCAGGCTTTCAGGCTGAAAAACGTGGAGGCCGAAGTCGGTGATTTCCAATACGATGAAGTATCCACCCCCGTTTTCATATCGTTCAGCCACGCATTGATGAAAGTCTGAATTTCAGTCTTCAATTCCCCCTGCGACATGGCTTCGACTTTTTCCTTCCTGGCTTTTATACGCGCCTGCCGTTCCGCTTCAACTTTCAGCTTACTTCGCAGCTCCGCGAGATAGGTCTGCGCTTCGGAGAGATTGGCGGCCTCCGGGTATCCCTCTATTGCTTTCTGGAGGGCCGCGATGGCCGATTCGTAATACTTATCCTCCTTGGCCGCATCGATGGCTTTCTGAATTTCGGCACTGGACATTCGCTTGATCGAATCCTCCAACCTCTTCCGGACGGCCGCAATCTGCTCCTTTGCCCGGTCGCCCACCAGGGGACCCGTGAACTCACCCAGACGGGTCAGCGCCCGTTTGCATTCGGCAATGGTGCCGGCTTTGACCAGGTTATCGAGAACCGGCTTCACTTCCCTCGCATAGTACTCCTTCTCCATTTCCGGCTTGAGGACTTCGACCACGGCGGAGGCATTTGCCGCGACGGCGATATCATAGATGTTTTTCCCCTGGCTGTTGGCCCGGAAAAGGTCGAATCCCTGCCGGTTCTTCATCCGGTTGAACAGCAAATTGAAGATGCCCCGGTCTCCGGTCATGGCCGCGTACATGAAAAAGTCATTGCCGTCGCCATCCTGTTGATTCAACTTGAGCCCAACCTTCGCCAGCAGCTTCTCCACCGCATAGGAATTCCGGCTTTGCAGAGCGGCGAACAAGGGAGAGGTTTTCAAATCCGGGCTGTTGACCTCCGGATTCTTGGACAGAATAAAATCCAGAACCGATTGATTCCCGGAAAGGCAGCCGTAAAACAGAGCCGTTTTGCCCTCCTGGTCGCGCACATTGACATTGTTTTCATTCAAGGACTTCTCCAGGATCTCCAGATTCACATTCATGGCGGCCAGCATGGATACGGTGACTCCCGCTGAATTCGTCTGGTTGTAATCGATGGTGCGACCGGAAAACGCGGCGATCATCTCCGGCGAATTCGCCTTCACAGCAATGAGGAACGCCGTATCGCCGGCTTTGCTTTTGACGTTGAGATCGACGCCGTAATCCTGCAGCAGGCGAACCAGTTCGATGTTCTTGGCCTGGATCGCCGCCAGCAGCGGCGTGTTGCCGTTTTTATCAAAGGTGATATCCAGGTCATACCGGTTGAACAGCATTCTCGCGCAGAGGGTCCGGTGGTTGTGAATGGCCCGGAAAATGGCCAGCTCCTGCGTCCCATACTCCCGCAGTTTGGGATTGGGGTCCGTGCTCAGCAGAAAGTTCAATATTTCAGCATGCCCCTTCTCCGCAGCGAGACCGATCAGGGGATTTTCCCAGTCGTCGATTTTGGCGCCTTTGGCGATCAAGACCTCCAGTATCCGAAGGTCGTTGGAGAGAACGGCATAGCAGGCTGCATTGAATTTTTCGTTGTCGACCAGAGCGATGTCGGCCCCCAGACTGGAGATCAACTGAACTTTTTCCAAATCGCGCTTTTTAACACAGTACATCAAGAGGGTCGTGCCTTCCGGATTCCGGCAATCGATCGGTATGGTTTTCAAATATTTCGCGAAGCCGGCGGCATCGTTATTATCAATCAGCTCCTTTGCCCGGTCGAATTCCGAAAGCGCGGCCGCCGCCGGTTCAGCCGCCGGTTTTGAAGAGCCGGCATAGAGGCCGAAGGCGACAGCCGAAGCCACCGCCGCCGCCAGGATGGAGAAGATCACGTAATACTTCACGGATGATTTTTTCGCCGCGCCGAGGACGAAATCCCTGCCGCACTCCACACAGCAGAATATTTCCCCCTTCCGGGCGTCATCCATCTCATAACACTCTTTGCATACCGGGCACTGAAACCGCATGGAATCTCCTATTGCGATGCTTTATGCTGCACATCATTGGAATACACTAACTCGAACTCCGGATTCACCGACCATCTGACCATAAACCGGCAATTCCGCAAATATTGCCGCGTCGCCAATAAAGTACTGAAGCTTTCATGATCGACCAATAGGAAAATGAAGTACCGGTTTCGCGGAATCTCCCCGAAAAGCTTCTCCAGATCAGCCGCGGGATTTTCGCCCAACGCCGTTCCCCTTTGCGGCAACAGCCGCAGGGAGCGGCCGAAATTGAAATCCTGCCGGATGACTTCCCCCGAAACCGTAGACTGCGACGAGCCATAGCGATAAATCTTGTTGTGTTTGAGCAGCACCCAATAGGCGTCGAGCGAGGTATCTTCTTCCTGTGAAAACCGCAACGTGCGCGGCTGCACCCTCTTCAAGGCCGCTTCCAGCTCGGCAATGGCCTTTTGCAGTTCCTGTTTTTTTTCGGCAAGCTGCTTTTGTCTTTCGGCGTAAAACTCTTTTTTCTCCTTCAACTCGGCTTCGGCCTGGGCGATTTCCGATTTCAAGCGGTTGACGCGCTCTTGTTCCGCCGAGATTTTGGCCTCCAGATTATTCAGCTTCCCCAGCTGATGCAAATTGCTTTCCCTGGCTTGCAGATACTGCTCGATCAGTTCTTTGACCTCGGGGGACATCTTCAGCGCCCGGCGTTGCGTTTCGAAAACCTGTCTCTGCAGCTCCGAAACCTCCAGCTGCAGGGTATCGATATTCTTCTGCATCCCTTTCAGCGTCGCCTCATTCAAATCTTCCCGCGTCATCGCTTTCTGCGTATTGGTGATCAGCTGCGAAATCACCACCAGCGATATGGCGATGAACATAATGCCGCCGAAGGTATTGCACATGGTGTCGAGCAACAGTTCAAGGCTGTCGGGCAAGCGGTTTCCTTTGGCCATCAGAAGCACTCCTCTATGCCGGCAATCGGCTCGAACCCCAGGCCGGCGTCCGGGATTTTCTCGGCGGCGCTCCTGATCGTCCGGTAATGCGGAATGGCTTCTTCCTTGAATAAGAAGACGAAATAGCAGTTCCCGGCATCCAGCTCCTTTAAGTGATCGATCAGCAAAGGCAATTGCCGGGTCAGCGAACTTGCGGGATCCACGAATGCCGACACCGCGCCATCCGGCCACGGCTTCACCCGGAATCCCCAGTCGTTGCATTCAATGAGAATCGGCTTCTTGTCGGCAAGACCGGAAAATTCAAAGCGCAGGGTTTTCCGTTTTCGTTCGATCAGGTCTTCCGTGTCTTTTTTTCGCGCCTCCAGCGCCAGCAGCAGGGCTTGCAGCTCCCGGATTTCGTTCTCCGCCTTCGACAGCTCCTTCACTTCGCTCCGCACCTGCTGCAATTTCAGCTTGAGCGTTTCAATTTCGAGCGTAATCGCACTGTATTGCCGCAGCAATTCTTCTTCCCGGCGCTGCAACACCCGGGCGTATTTCAGCTCGTCCTGCAGCCGGCTTTTGATTTCCGCCTGGGAAATATCGGCGTACTCATTTTCTTCTTCGCTGCTTGCATTCAGTTTCTGCTGCAAGGTCTCTTTCTGCCGCGTCAATTCCGCCAGCCTCTCCTGCAATATGGCATGTTCGGGCAGTAATTCCGCCTGGGAGACGGCCACCGCGGTGCTCTCCACCAATTGCAGCAGCATCACCAGCACGATCACGATCATGATCCCGGTGAGACAAGTGATGATGTCCTGAAATGAAAAGAGCGAAATCGGGCTTGAGCTTTTCATGACTGTGTGGCGGAGCTGCTTTCTTCGACGTCATCCCGGATATCGAGCATACGCAATTTCGACAGGAGGTTCTTATGGCAGTACAAGGAACATTCGTCGAGAAACTCCTCTTCCTTCTGCTGCAGCAGCGTCATGAGAAGCTGAATAATCAGCGCCGCCACCAACGCGATCAACGTCGTTTCGAAAGCAACCGCCAATCCCCCGGTCACTCCGCCCAGGGCCCCTTTGAGGGCATCGAGATCCGCCCCCCCGGCAACCACGGCCCCGAAGCCGCCGACCGCCTGCGACAGCCCCAGAACCGTCCCGATGAAACCGAGGACGGGAATGGCCCAGATCAGCCCTTTCGGCAACGTATAGCTGCTTTCCGTATAGATCGCATCGTCTTTCGCCAGATCGGAAACAAAGGAAGAGACATCGGAAACCCGGCCGATATTGCGCAGATTGCCGAGCGCGCATTCAATGCGCCATAAGACCATAAAATCCTCTCCCCGAAACACTTTCCCGTTGATCTGACCGATCAGGCTCTGGGCGTTCATGGGTGAAATGACATAGCTGTCGTCGTCCGGCAGGATTTTGACTTGCAGGGCGCGCCTCTGCACTTCCAGCTTCTTCCATTTTAAAATCAGGAACGCCAGGCACCACCCCGACAGGAGGACGGTGAAATACGGGATGGTACAGCGATTTTCCGCCCCGCCGTGAAAGAACATATTCACCATATTCCACCGCTGCATCAGAAAAAAAGGATACAGGATGGCATAAAAGAGAAGCGTCAAAAGAACGCCCCAGATGAAAGAGCACCAGTTGTTGACGGCGGTATATTTCTTCGCCCGGAAGCCCCACTTGGCTTCCGGATCCAATTTCCGCCAGTTCAGCTCATACATGTCCATAACGTTTATTCCCTGCTATTTATAGAAACGACAAACCCTTAACCGCGATAATGGCTCCGATCACCGCGTTGACGATGGATAAAGCCAGCCCGATGCTATTCAGGACAATCCCCGCAACGTACTTTTTCCGAATGCCGAGAATCAAGCCGACGACGGCGATCGGGAAACCGATAATCGGCAGCAGCCAGAAAATCACGCTCAAGACGCCGAGCACCAATGAGGCCGTACTGGTTTGCTTCTGCGGCGCCGGCTCATACCCCGCTTCCGCCGGCACGGCCACGGGAACGGCGACGGAACGAAGCGCGGTCGGCGCCTTCGGCATGGTCCCGCCCGCGAGGGGCATTACCGTAAGCGGGCGCTTGCGGGCTTTGAAATCGCCGATATCTTCCCACTCCATCTGATCTTCGGAGACCTGGTCTTTATCCGTAAAGAGGTCGCAGCTGATGTTCGCGGTCAGCTGTTCCAATGAAAACGGCCCGTACAACTTCCCGGAATGCTTGACGAAATAACTCATTCTTGCTTGACCTCCGGCCAGGTTTTCGGCCAAATGATTTGGGTGATTCGCGCTTCTTGCGCCGCCTTGCGGACGGCCTCCGTCAGCGTACCGGTGGATCGGCCATCGGTAGGCGAGAACAGGATTTTCCAATCGGCGTTGCCTTCCGCCGTGAGTGAAAGCTCTTTCCCGGAATACGAACCGATCGCCCTGAACGTCTGCTCCGACGGCGAAAAAATCCAGACTTCGCCCTGAAGCGGAGCCCGGCCGAGCAGAATCAATTCATGCCCCCGGCCCGTCCGGTTGACAAAGCCGATGGGAATGACTTTCCGGGAAAGCGCAATCGTATACAAATTGCGGTAGAACGTGTTTTCCGGAATCAAGGTCATCGTCTCAGTCTCCTTGAGACCGGCGGTGATTTCCTCGGTGGTCGTCAGATGAAGAGGCGCAAAGGCCCGCAGCCAATTGTAGGAGGGGGGGATCCGGGCGGAGAGAGCCTCCAGATGATTCGCCAAGATCTGGTAAGAGTGGTTTTGCGGGGCCCGTTTTTTCAGCAGCTCCGAAAGGAGGGTCACGACGGACAATTGCCGATAGGGGGAGATCTCCGGATGCTTGAGCGTGGAGTCGATACCGGTGATCAGAACGTTTTCGCAATTGCTTTCATTCGCTTTCGTCAGCGACTTCAGCAGCGCCTGGCAGACAGCGACATGGGGCGCCGGCATGCTCTCCAGCTTCAGATTCTCGATGGAGGGGGGGGCGATCAGCTTCACCCGAAGCCGGTCGCGCCCGGCGACAATCGTATAGTCATTGGAAGTATCGGACTGGCGCCGGATCTCCAGGCGCTGCACCAACCCCGTCTTGTCCACCAGAACCGATTCAAGGTCAACGCCCTGCGGTTGAGAGACAAACGAGAGCTGTCGATAGAAAAAGTCGTAACGCCTCTTCCCATCCGGACTTTTGAAGATAACGGCATACATGGGGGTCGCCAGCTCCGCGTCGACTCTCTCCTGCAGCGCGGTTCTGCTTTCGTTGAGGAGCGCGGCGGCGTTGTCATCGAGGGTTTTCCGCATGGCCATATCGGCGGCGAAGAAGAAGCCGCCGCCTTTATTGTCGACTTCCAGCCCTCCGGCAACTTTTGTGAGATTACCCAATACGTGATCCCGAAGCCCCGCTACTTGCGGAGCGCCGGGGTGGTTGGCGATAAACTCCGTGATTCTCGTCCGCAGCGTGGCCAGATCGTCCGACGCATACAGATTCGCCAGGGCATCGTTGCTTTTGCGCACCTCTTCCCCGCTGACATTGAGCTTCGCGCGCAATTCCGCAATTCCGTCGACGACCCGGTTGCTCTCGGCCTTGACCGCCGGGGAGACGTCGCCGATGCCGTTCAGGGAATCCCGCAATTCGCTAAAGCGGTTCAAGGCGTCTCCCGCCGATTTCAAATTGCCCTCTTCGAGAGCGACGAAAAAGTCTTTGCGGCAGGTGCGAATCCTCTCCACGACGCTGCGATACTTCGCATCCTGCCGCTTGATGTATGCCGCCAACTGCCGGTTATAGGCTTCGTCCATTTCCCGGTAAGCGTCGCGCTCCTCCTGACTCACGATCAGGCTCAGGGCTTTGGCTTTAGCGGCCGACAGCGAGGTCCGGTTCGCCTCGAAATTCCCGATCTCCTCCCGGAATTTCCGGGCCACGGCCTGAAATTCCTTCGACTGCGCGGCTTCGGCCTCTTTCTTTGCCTGGGCCTGGTCGGCCAACGCCTGAATTCCGCTCCGCTGCCGAATGGCCGGGGAGGATTTCTCCAACTCCGCCAGCAGGCCCAGCGCCGCATCCGCCGCCTCCTGTTCGAGCGCGGTTGAAATGCGGCTGGTCCACTCTTTCTCCGTCAGCGTCATGACAATGTGATAGCTGGAGAAGACGACGACTGCGGCAAAGACCAGAAAAACCGCCACGCCCCCCGCGATCAGAAGGCATTTCCTGCGCCGCTGCATCTCCTCAATTCCGCTCTTGTACTCGAAGAACCGGGCTTTCAGTCCATCCGGCAGACTGCCGTTCAGGCTCAAAAGGTACGTATACATTTTCTCCAGGACTTCCAGGGGGGCTTCGCGCTCCACCCCTTTCCGGATCTCTTCGATGGCCTCGTCGATTTTGGCCTCCGTCTCCACTTTATCTTTTTGAGTGCGATAGTAGGCGGCGGCCTCATTGACCTGGAGCTCCAGGTAATCGGCGGGGGTGAAGCCCTCCTCGGCCGAAAGCCGTTCCCATTTCTGCAAGGCTTTCCCGAGGGCGACGCAGTCGAAATTGCTGTAGGCTTCGCTGATGGCCGCCGCGTATTGCTCCGCCATGACCCGCAGCTCTTCGAGGCGGTGGTCATGAAGGACCTTCGCGGTTTTCGCAATCACCGCCTCGAGCGGTTTCACCCGCCAATCCGGAGATTGTAAAATTTGCAAAATCTCTTCCAGCCGGAGGTAGTCCTTCCGGATAATCGCGTTTTTGGCCTCCTCCGACAAAACCACGAGCTGCTTCTCTTCCAGCACGGAGAGGGTGGCGGCCCACTCCGGTTTGGTGTGGTCGATTTCGGCGATGCGGCGCAACAGAAGGATTTTCCGCATATCGTCTTCGCCGCGTGCCACCTTCCGGTAGGCTTCCAGCAGAGGGGTCAGCTGTTCGCTCCCGATCGACTGCCGGGCAATCTCTTCCAGCACTTCGGCGCGCAACCGGGGCGGCTCCTCCCACCCGTAGATCTGGAACAGCTCCAGGAACGGCTCGACTCCCTGAAAATTGAGCAGTTGCGCCTGCCGGGCCAGGGAGTACGTCGTGCCCTCGGCTTTCTGCAGCGCATCGGCAATCATATTGTGTTCCAGGAGCCGCTGGATCTCGTCGATATTCCGGTTGAATTCCTTACAGAACTCGACATATTCCCCGGCCAGCGCCTGATAGTTCGGACTGTCGCACTGGTTATTGGAAGCCAGACTCTCGAGGATATCCCGGATCAACTGTTCCAGACTTCTGCCCATAATCACTTAACCTCGATATAGTTAATATATTTCAAGGGTTTCGTCGCATCCACACTGAAAACAAGCCGGACCGGTGATTGCGAAAGTTTTTCAAGAATTTCCTTTTCCCGGTCGCTGCCATCGCTGACACTCCCCTCCAGCCCCAGCCGCTTAAGAGTGACAGCCAGGCTGACGAACTTGTTTTCGTCCTGCGTAAGACCAATCGGCTCCTGTCCGCCGATCTGGAGCTTGACATCCGCCTTGACGCCCTTCATCCACTCCTCTTCTTTGGGGGAGAAAACATATGCTAAAATCAACTTATCGTCCTTCGCTGTTATCGTCACAGCCGTATTATCATCGGGAAGCATGCTGTAACCGGCCAGCCACAGGAATGAGATCATCTCCTCCAAATCTTTTACGTATATCCCAACCATGTGCCGCGTACTTTTATATGCCGAAGACGACTGGTTGGTAATCTTCCAGGTATCTTTCCCCTCTTTTTTTATGAGAAACCGGCATCCGGCATTGTGGTCCCCCGCAACAACCTCATCGCCGTTTTTGGGCTGCTTCTTCAACCGGTCGATTTCGACCGCGACAATCTCATCCCCGGGAGGAAGGCTGAAACTTACGCCTTCTCTGAATTTCAGCAATCGGCTGCCGAGTTTTTTCGTCCACAACGTCCTTCGCAGCATTTCATCCTCGGAAATACGCTCCCCTTTAGCACATTCTGTCGGGACAAGCTGCTGCGCCTTCTGAGAAGACGTATTATCCTTCGACTGCTGCGGAGTTTCAATCACCGGAGCCGGAGTTCCTCCTTGTCGCAGAGTGTCGTCATCGCCCGGCGTTTTGGGAGGAGCCGGGGATTGAGATGCATCCGACTCCGGACTCCGGGGCGTTTTGGACGTCAAGGCGGAGCTGTCGTTCTCTGGCAGTTTTACGGGAGCCCCCTTCAGTTGACTCATCGTCTCATTACCATCCGGCGTCGAGTCGGATTTAGGTGTCGGCTCCTCCGATTTCGGGTTGGAGTCAGGTGTCGGCTCCTCCGATTTCGGGTCGGGGTTGGCCGGCGCGGTCTCCTGCGTCTGAACCGGGGGGGGGGCCAACACCCGAATAACCTCCGTTGTTTTAGCCTCCGGCCCCGTAAAAAGATGATAGAGATAGAAAGCACATCCAACCAGAATAATGCAAACGCCTGCCAGCAGGCAGAATAATTTCAGAATTATCCGCTTCGGGATGGAACGGGACGACTGAACCGAGGAAACCGCCTGACGGTCCGGGGCCCGATACGCCATTCCCGCCTTCGGAGGAGGCGGAATCGGATTTCCCCGCTGTGGCTGTAGCGGCGGCGGAACCGGCAGCGGCTCGGGCGCCGGCAGCTCGATGGTTTGAACGGCGGGCTCAGGAAGCGGCTCGGCCTTAACCGGAACAACCGGCAGCAGTTCCCGCCGGGCGATCCGGACCAACTCCGTTTCCTCCGCCACGGGAGACAGCGGCGCGGTCAAATCGATAATCAGGGTTCCCGGAACGCGCCGGGCGTTTTTCAGCGCGTCCGAATCCGGGACGCAAAAACGCCAGTCGCAGGTGAACCCGGCGGGCAGATGCGTAAAATAGGTGCTGAAGTTGACGGACCAGCGCTTCTCTTCCGGCAGCAGCAGCAAGGCTTCCTCCAGCAACCCCAGCGTATCGGGGTGCTTCAACGGGTCGAAGACGATAAAGGCCTGCTGATTGCCCGTTTTATCCAGGAAACTTTGCGCGAGCACGGCCGCCCATCCGGCGTCGCCGGCATATTTCTCCCAGGTGGCCGCCCGTACGCCGACCTGCCGGGAATTGATCTGGCGCTGTTTCTGGAAGAGCTGCGGCTTCCCCTCCCAGAAGCTTCGAAACAGATCCTGCTGCCGGAATACCGCCGCGGGGTCCGTCCGGGGGACGGCTTGCAGCTCCTGTTCGGTAATGACGAGATGGTGCGCCAATTTATTCGAGCGTTTCGTGTAGTCCAGCCCGCAGAAGCAGATCCGGCTCAAAATGTGAAATTGATCGCCGGAAATTGAACTCATGTAGTGCGAACAGGCGACGGGGTTGCGATCGGCGTTTTCGTCATAATGGGGGAAATAGGCTTTATAGGCGCTCAGATTTTCCAGCTGTAAAGCGATATTCGCCGACAAACCGTTGGTGTAGGCGACGATGCAGAAACCGGAGCTGCCGGGTCTGATCCCTTCCGGGGCGGAAGTGTGTATCAATTCGAAAGCCATGCGTCCTCCCTCGTAGTCCAATTATTTCCAGAAATCATCACTGCCGGCATGGCCCCCCGCCGCGGCCGGCGTTTGCGGGGGGTCCGGGAAACGGATATATTTCTGCAGCTTCGAGGAATACACTTTGCGGCCCCAGTAGTTGCTGGGGACAACGCCGCGTTCATGGAGGCCGGGCAGTGAATAGATCAAGGTATCCCCGACGAACTTATAGCTTTCGACGGGAACGGACGCCTCCGTGTGCAGGGAATCCACGGCGGGAATCAGATTGGCATACCAGCTCGAGAGCAGCATCGGCACCTCCGTCCAGATCGGCTTGAGATCTTTGGGGCGGATCCCGATCATCTCTTTCTCTTCATCGTATTCGGGAATGCGTCCCAGCGCGCTGACCGGGATGTAGTATACGGTGGAGAAAAACGACTCGCACGTACTGACAATTTCCGGCGATACGCCCAGCAATTTCTCCCGCATGACAAAGGATACGTTGGTGACGACCCCGATGTTCAGGAAATAACTCATTTCGTCCGGGTTGTAGTAGGTGAAATCCTCTTTCTCCAGGTCGAGCGAAAATGACTCGCGCCAGGCGTCATACTTGGGGATGACCATGATGAGCGGCTTGTCGTATTTCTCCTTATTGTGCAATCCCTTGTATTTGCGGATCCGCATGATCATCTCGTTCAGCAACGCCAGCTGATTGGCGCTCTGCTGGATTTTGGAAACCTGGGGATCCCGCTCATCGCATTCCCCGACCATGCGCGCGTCTTTCATCGGGTCGTAGAGGAAGGAGATACTCGCCGAATGCATCAAATGCCGGGTCGCCGGATTCGTCACATGATCCCGGCCCGGCTCGAAATGCTCCCCGGCGTTATCATAAAGGATGACGGTCCGCATTCCCGCCGTTTCACTGCCGTCCTGACCGATCGGGTTGGACAAGGTGGGGGACAGCGTGAAGATAAAGGGCAGCGGCAAGTCGACGCTCATACCGTTCAGTGTGATCTGGTTGGAGAAATCGTGCCCCTGCAGTTCGGTTTTGGGCAGAGCGATGATTTCGTCGCGCTTCCGGTTCAGGAATATGGTCTGTTCATATTTATTGAGCACCTGGTTGATGCTGGGGTCGGCATCCGCGAAGGCGTAGCTGAATTTGTGCGAAAGCGTACTGCGCAGCTGCCAGATCATGGCGGTCAGGTAGTAGGATTTGCCGCTGGCGGGCGCTCCGACGATGGAGAAAGAAATCGCCGGGATGTCGATGAGCACTTCCGGAATCTGCAAGTGGCAGACGGGGCACGCCATGTCCTGGCAGACAATTCCTTTGGCGTCAATCGCATAGCCCTGCTCGTTGAAGACGGTCGGGACGAAACGGAATTGGGCGTCCGGCCCCAGAATCGGATCCCCCAGGAGGCCGGTATGCTTGGAGATGTATTTTATTTTCGAAGTCCGGATCTGATTCCAGCAATGGGGGCAGACAAGAAGTTTATCCTGTACGTCGGGTATCGGAGCGTCCTCCACAATGGGGACGCATTGCATCGGCTCCGGAGCCGGCGCGGTGCGCTCCGCCTCCGTCAGCCAGAGGACCGTACCGGCTTTCTCCCATACTCCATCCAATTTTATCATGGCGTCCGCATCGATTTCTCCGGCACGAAACAGCCCGATGATATCTGCGCGCGAAAAGGGACCGCGCTTCTCCCCTCGCATGAAAACCAGAATTCCCTGTTCTTCCATAATACACTCTTCTCCCCGGAGAGTTATGAGACTTGATTTTATACCGATTTGCAATCCCTGCGACATTTACTAACTCTTGCAAAATCGGTATTACTCGCATTCGCCGACAAAAAAGAAGAGACATCCGGAAGATGTCCCATCATTATCATAGTAAGCATAAAACATCATCCGGCCGCGTCCGGAGGACACGCCGATCATATATTTTGCCGCCGGCCGATTCAGTAATGAGGTAGTTTAGATGGAACGTCTGCCTGTATTCAGTTGTGGAATTTGCTTCTTCTTATTTGTCGTATATCCGATCCGCTTTCCGTTATTGAATGATAACCTAATTTACTTCAAAAAATTATCGAATGCAAATCAAACCGCTATCAACGTTTCTGTTTTTTCGACAAAGTTTCACCGTACGGCGCCATGTCAAGTAATACACCGTAAAGTGAGGGCATCTTGCACGAAAATCGAAAAATCAGTAAAAAAGCGCCGAAATCACTGAAGCCCGGAATTGACGGAAGGCTCCTCCCAACGCAGGAATCCCACCAGGGACTCCAATTTTCGCATGGCTTCCGCCAAGGTCGGGTATTCCCCGCCTCCGGCGCAATAATTACCCGGGTCAATCAGATTCTGAAACCAGATATGGTAACAGGGAATTGATTGGTCGTCGGCGATTTCGGGCGGATCTTCATAATCGCCGGAACCGTGCAGAATGTCGCTCTCAAGAATAATCGCCCGATACTCCCGGACTCCGCCGTAGAGCAGCACAGCGCGCTTCCGAATTTTTCGCTCATCGATCTCCATCCATGTACTCCTTGTGGAATCAGTGAAAAAAAGCGCCGATTTCGCGCAGGGCTTGCCGGAGGCGTTCCGCCTCCAGCCGGCGCAGCTCGATTGACAGGGCGGCGGCCAT
>JAVBRV010000485.1:0-8557 GCA_031547585.1 Victivallaceae bacterium | reverse complement strand
TTTCCCGTCTATACGCAATCAGGTTGAAAAATTGAGTTCCTTTTGGCCGCTTTGAATGTAGAGCCAATTTCAAAAATCGCTTCCGGCGGCTTTCATCGTCCTCGCCAAGGCTGAAACCGGGAGCGATTTGAGCGGTTACCCGCTGGGTAGCCGCTCAAATCTACCCGGCTTCAACTCCGGTGATGCCGATAAAATCCGCTCGAACTGACTTTTGCAATTGGCTCTATTGATCAGATATTCCGGCGCTCCGCTTCGGGGTCGGGGATAATCAGCGCCGGAGCCTGCAAATAGGTCATCCCGGGGGCCTCCGGGTGCTGCAGGCGCCACATCATGGCGTCGAAAGCGAACCGCCCCATCTCTTTGGCCCGGATATTGATCCGCACCGGTTCCGGATTCAGGTAGCCGCCGCAGACCTCGAAGTCGCCGGCCACGACTTCAATATCCTTCATGGGGATAATCCGGTTGGCCAGCAGCTCGGAGCAGATGGGGGTGCCGAGATTGTTGGCGATGAAAATTCCGTCGCAGCCGCCCGCGATCTGCTTCATCCGGGCGACGGCTTCTCCGGCGACGGCGGCCTTCACCTTCAGGGGGCTCCAGAGGTTGTCGGTGTAGTCGAGGTCGATCAGCGTGCATTGGGCGTCGCTGAACTTGGCCATGTTGAGAAAAGCCGTTTCCCGGGATTGCCAGTAAACGGGAATCTCCCTGTGGTCTTTGCAGCTCACGCAGCAGATCCGGCGGCACCCTTTGCGGTACAGGTACTCAAAGGCCAGGCGGCCCACCTGTTCGTGATCCGGCTGGACGCGGTCGCCGAACGGCTTGGGGCCGACTTGCAGCAGCCAGATAACCGGTAAATCCTTTACCTTTTCCAGAAACTCGTCGGGGAAGGACCTTCCGCATAAAAATACGCCGTCTGTTTTCTGGCCGTACAAAACGTTCGACCACTCCTGATCCGAGCCTAAGGTATTGATCGTCAACGACGCGCCCACCGCGTTCATCGCCTCGGAGATTCCGAAGGTGATCGCCTGCCCGGTGGGGGTGTTCGCGGCCTCGCTTCCGCCGGGCCAGATCATGGTGAAATTGCGGTATTTCAGCAAGGTCGACTGATTCAGCTTGGGCCCCCGCCGTTTTTGCGGGGCGGGGACGACGTAATTGTGTTTCTTGATGATGTTGCTTATTTTCTTGTACGTTTTTTCCTTGACGCCGCCCCGCTCGTTGATGACGCGGGAAACCGTTGCCGTGGAAACACCTGCCAGATCGGCAATCTCTTTGATCGTGATCATGGGAATAACTGCTCCTTCCCCTTGAAATCCAGAGCTTGATTGACTTATACTTGTAAAATACAATGAAAATTAGAAAAGTCAACTTTCCCGGCACGGGATTGAATGATTTTCCCCCATAATTTTGACCATTCAGTGTCCCGGGCGGCCGCTTAGAGCTTATTAGTTGATAAGCTCTAAAAATTCGACAACATTCCAAATGTGCCGGAAGGCGAAAGAAAAATCAATTCGCTCGGATTGCATATCCGATAGTATTGGTGTATTTACTCTTTTCACGCGCAACGTGCAAGTTGTTTTCCTTGAGAATGTGACGTATTTCAGACATTCCCAATTGTTTCCTGAATGCGTCCGGCACCCGCATCCTGAAATAGAGAGCCCCGTTGCGGTCGAGAAGGTAGTCCTCGCTCATGATTACACCCCTGTCGGCGGCGGGGATTTGTGTACCAAATGTGTACCATTTGTGTACCATGAAACTCCCACCACCATTTTGTTGGTGTAAGTCCAAGACTCTGAAAGGAGGCGTTTTCACGCTCAAAAGACAATAAAAAAGCCGTCCAATGGACGGCGTAAATTGTAAATGGTGGTGGGAGGTGGATTCGAACCACCGAAGGCGGAGCCAGCAGATTTACAGTCTGCCCCCTTTAGCCACTCGGGAATCCCACCAGTGGAGCGGGTAACGGGGGTCGAACCCGTATTACCAGCTTGGAAGGCTGGTGCACAGCCGTTATGCCATACCCGCATAACTGAACCGTCACCGGCCAACCGACCGGTCAGTTCTAATTATGGTGCCGACGGAGGGAGTTGAACCCTCACTCTCGTGAAAGAACTAGGACCTGAACCTAGCGCGTCTGCCATTCCGCCACGTCGGCATCAAACTGAACATCAACCCTGCAACCGAGTCATCCCCGTTTGCATGCTCTATACTTTATCGCCTGAATCGCGTTTGTCAAATCCGAGGAACACGAAAAAAACAAAAAAAACCTCTTTTTTTACTTGGACTATCTCCGTTTTGGCGCTATCGTATAGAATGATGTTAGTATGAATGGAAAGTGAAAATGGGTGTGACAAATTGGAAATCTGCCGGTAATCCCACAGAACAAGCGGTCGAAATCATACAGCGAAAGTATTCGCTGCCTCGGCCGATCGCTCTTTTTTTCGCCACGCGCGGAATCAAGCCCGAACATGTTCAGGATTTTTTAAGCCCGCGACTCGCCTCCCTCAGCGATCCTTATCGCTTCCCGGGGATCAAGACCGCTGTCGCCAGACTCTGGAAAGCCATCGCCGATAAGGAACCGATCCTGATCCACGGCGACTATGACACCGACGGCATCACCGCCAGTGCCCTCCTCTCGCTTGTGCTCCGGCAGAACGGCGCCATCGTCAACTCCTTCATCCCCCACCGCTTCGACGACGGGTACGGCTTCACCCCCGAATCCCTCCAGAAAGCGCTGGAGACCTTCGGCCCCGCCGGAGTCCTCGTCACCGTCGACTGCGGCATCACCAGCTGCGACGCCGTCAACGAGGCCCTGGCGCGCAATATCGACGTCATCATCACCGACCACCACGAGGCCGGCGCCGACCTGCCGTCGGCCCTCGCCATCATCAACCCCAAGGTCTACCCCGAGCTCGAAGACCTCCAGCTCCTCTCGGGCGCCGGAGCCGCCTTCAAGCTCTCCCACGCCTTCATCAAATACGGGCGCGAAAACAACCTCGGCGGCTTCCAGACACAGCTCGAAGAGGTGCTTGACTATGTCGCCCTCGGCACCGTTGCCGATATCGTCCCCCTGCTCGGTGAAAACCGCACCATGGTTAAATTCGGCATCGACATCCTCCGCAAGCAGCTTCGTCCGGGCATTCGCGCGCTGATCGAGAGTTCGAAGATCCGCGGCGACCTGACGCCCGCCGACATCACCTTCCGCCTCGCCCCCCGGATCAACGCCGCCGGGCGCGTCGGCGACGCCAACGTCGCCCTTCAGCTTCTCGAGTCGGAGCATATCGTCGATGCCTACAATTTCGCTGCGCAACTCGAGAACTACAACCGCACCCGCCAGGACAAGGAGCAGGAGATCTATCAGGAAGCCTGCGAACAGATCGAACGCAACCTCGCCTGGAAGAGCGATTTTTCGCTGCTGGTCGCCGGACGCGACTGGCACCAGGGGGTGATCGGCATCGTCGCCTCGCGGCTGGCGCGCGATTACAACCGGCCCACCATCGTCCTCACCATCCAGGGGGAGGTGGCCTACGGCTCCGGCCGCAGCGTCTCCTGCCTGAACCTGGTGGATGTGCTGGGCAACGTCTCCGAATTGCTCGAGCGCTACGGCGGCCACCCGATGGCGGTCGGGATCGGCCTCCGCGCCGACCGCATCGCCGACTTCTTCGAAGCGATGGACCGCGAGGTGCGCAAACAGATCACCTCCGCCGACCTGGAGGACTTCATCTCCTACGACGGCGAGGCGTACCTTCATGAGATGTCGCCCGATTTCTTCAATTCGCTGGCGCGGCTGTCGCCGTTCGGGCACAGCAATGCCAAGCCGGTTTTTCGCTTCAACGAGGTGCAGGTGCTCCGCTGTTCGACGGTCGGCGGCGGGCACACCCGCGGGACGCTCCGCAGTCGTTCCGCCCAGATGGATTTTATCGCCTTCAATCGGCCGAGTTCGCATTTTCACGGCAAGACGCTGGACGTCCTTGCCGCACCGCAGCTGAACTTCCACCAGAATATGGAGAAGCCGCAGCTCAATATCATCGACATTCGCGAAGTGTACTGAACCAGGGGGGAATTATGAAAAAGGGGATGTTGTTTCTGCTGGCCGCCACGCTGGGGGTTTCGGCTCTCGGAGCCGCTGAGGTCGTCAAGCTGCCCGAACCGACGCGCGATGGCGGCATGAGCCTGATGCAGGCGATCCAGGAGCGCCGCACCGGGCGGAGCTTCGACGCCGGTAAGCCGTTGACGCAGCAGCAGATCGCCAATCTGCTCTGGGCGGCCTGCGGACAGAACCGTCCGTCGAAGATCACCATCCCCACCACCCGCAATTCGCAGGATATCCGGGTGTACGCGGTGCTGCCCGACGGCGTTTATCTCTATCAGTCGAAGAGCCACACGTTACAGCCGGTGCTTACGGGCGACCATCGCACCGCCATGGCCGAACAGGCGGACCTTGTCGCTGCGGCCGGAATGGTTCTCGTCTACGTGTCGGATTCGACCAAATTCGGGCGCATCACGCCGGAGAAACAGCGTTTCTTCGCCGCCGCCCATACCGGTTCGGCCTATCAGAACGTCCATCTCGTCTGCGCTGCCGAAAACCTTTCGGCGGTGGTGATCGACCTCATCAACCGGACGAAAATCGCGGAACTTCTCAAGCTACCCTCCTGGTGCAGCGTCCAGATCACCCAGGCGGTCGGCGTCCCCGCCGCGGAGTAATTTGCATGTTTGACGACAAGGGCGCCTGGTTCGAAACGCCGCCAGTCTATCCGGCGGAAGTGATCAATTACCCGGGCATCCGGCAATTGTTCTTCGAAAGCGTACCATTCCGGGGAAAAGCAACGCGGGTTTTCGCCTGCTACGGCTTCCCGGAGGGAGCTTCGCCCGAACGGCCGGTTCCCGGTGTGGTCCTGGTGCACGGCGGCGGCGCGACGGCGCTGGCCGACTGGGTTGAACTCTGGAACCGCCGCGGATATGCCGCGATTTCGATGGATGTCTGCGGCGCCATGCCCGGTTGGAGTCCTTGTGCGTATTGCAGCAGCAATTGGCCGCGCCATGCGCACAGCGGTCCACATGGCTGGGGCCGGGTGGAAGCGGCGGAAGAGGAGCCACGCGAGCAATGGGTATATCACGGCGTGGCGGCGGCGATCAAGGCGCATTCGCTTCTGCGGAGCTTTCCCGAGGTCGACGCCGGCCGGATCGGGATATCCGGAATCTCCTGGGGCGGTTTTCTCACTTGCCTCGCGGCGTCGACGGATGCGCGGTTCCGCTTTGCGATTCCGGTTTACGGCTGCGGTTTTTTGACGCCGGAGAATTCGGCGCTGTATCACGAGCATCCGGAAGCGACGCCGGAACGGCAGGCGCTCTGGCGCGAACTGTGGGACCCCGGGCGGTATCTGAAAAACTGCCGGACGCCGCTCCTGTTCTTCTCCGGTACCAATGATTTCGCTTTCCCCGTGACGGCCTTGCAGCGCTCTTATGGAGCGGTCGCCGGGGAGAAGCGCCTCGGCCTCCGGCTCGAATATCCCCATAACCACACCGAGGTGTGGCAGGAACCAACCGTCTTTGCCTTTGCGGACGCCGCAGTGAACGGCGAAGAGTTCCCGAAAATCGAGGCCCCCCGCCTCGCCGGTCAGTTTTTGACGGCCGCCTTCTCCTCTAGCCGGAGGATCATCAAGACGGAGCTCCTCAGCACCCGAGCAAGTGGCTACGAGCAGGATCGTCGCTGGACTGCAACCGCCGCCCTTCTCACCGGCAACACCGTCAGCGCCAATCTGCCCCGCTGGACGACCGGAGCATTCTTCGACCTGTACGATGAAGTGGGGTGCGTATACAGCTCCTCCATATATTTCACCGATGATTCGGCCGTACATTGAAATTTCGAACCAGAAGCTAAATAAGAACGGAGTCCGTAAAATGGATCGCAGGAAGCGTAATTTGATTGTTGCCGGAGTTTTGACGTTTGTCGTTGTGATTGTTGTCGGGCTGCTGGTCATTGCTCTCAGCGGAAAAGGTGAAGAGCGAAAACCAACCGGGACTGAAATTCAAAAGCTGGAGCCGTAAAGAGAAGGGCTTCGCCGGGAATGTGAAATTCTCGAAAAACGAGCGGCGTCTTTGAGCTGATGATGCCGCTCGTTTTGAGTGCGGGGGACCGAATGAAAATTCCGTACTGGAGAATTGTAAATGTTGCAATTCCTTCTTTTGCGCTTCTCCTGTTGACCTATCTGTCTATGAAGAGCTGCTTCATTCCGGAATATTGTACTCTTCATGCTTACAGAACGATTCAGGTAATGCAATTCACCATACAGGTCATTTTGTCCGTGTGGTTGTTGATCAGTTCCTGGTTTTTACTGAAATCGGAAAAATTGAATCCCCGGAAGGAAGAGCCGGTGATTCTTGTTTTGTGCATTTTTCTGGCACTTGTTATTTTGTTGGGAGAATCCTTTCCGCGTTACCCCCAGGCGCGGGAGCGTTTCAGAATAGCCGAGTGCAGGGATAATTTGCAGAGGAACTGGTTATATCTGTCCGGTTATCTGGAGACACACCATTCTTTCCCCAATGAATATATTCCTCTCGGCAACTGCCCGAGCTCAATAGGCGGGAACTCCTATATTTATCAGGGGAAGGGGGATGGCGGGGTGTTTCCGCTGTTGATGGACCATTCCGATAATCACCCAGAGGTAGTGAATACGCTGCTTTCCAACGGTGAAGTTTGTTCTCTACGCGTTATTGCCGGAAAGTGAAAAATACTGTATCCCAAGTCTTTTGTCGCATCATGCTATAGCTCGGTTTGGCACAAAATCATACTTTTTACGGCATGGGCGTGGTTGAAAAAATTCCGGGGTGGCATATACTAACATAGAGACTTTAGAGACGACACGCGATACCTTGTCTCCCTCGCGGTCTCTAATGTCCCTAAAGTCCCTATTGTCTCTAATGAGCCACGCGCCGCAAAGCGTCAAATCTTGCAAACACAACCAAAAGGTTCAGCCCCATGAAACCGGAAATCGAAGCCGCCGCCGATGCATTTATCCAGAAAGAAACCGAGTTTCACCTCGGGTTTCTCCCCACGGAGCAATCGAATCCCCTGACCCGTACGCTGGAGGCGGATTTTAAAGAGAATACCGCCCTCGGTGTGCGTACGCTCCAGCGGCCCGACCGCAAGGTGCTCGATATGGCCGAACGGGTGTTGGCTTCGGAGCTGTTCCGCCGGATGGTCGAAACCGGCGTCGAAACCGTGCGCGGCGGCGGGCGGATGGTCTTCTCCGGCTGCGGCGCCACCGGGCGGCTCTCCATCCTCCTGGAATCGATGTGGCGCGAGGGCGCGGGCGCCTGGAGCGATTCCGCCGCCAGCATCATGACCGGCGGCGACTTCGCCCTGATCCGCTCGGTGGAGTTCTTCGAGGACTACCAGAGCTTCGGCCGCCGCCAGGTCGCCGAACTCGGCATGACCTCACGCGATATGCTCGTTGCCATCACCGAAGGCGGCGAAACCAGCTCGGTGATCGGCACGGCAAAGGAGGCGGCGGAGCGGGGCTGCCCCGTCTTCCTCCTCTTCAACAATCCCGCCGAGCTGCTGCGCGAAAAACTGGTTCGCTGCCGCGAGGTCATCGACGACCCCCGGGTGACCGTGCTCGACCTCTCCATGGGACCCATGGCGCTGGCCGGTTCCACCCGCATGCAGGCCACCACCAGCGAGCAGTTGATCGCCGGAGCCATGCTTGAATCCGTACTGGCGACCCTCGAAAACCATCCGGCTCCCGACTTCGCCGCCGACTTCCGCCGGGTGCTCGACCACCTCGAATCCCCCGAAACCGTCGACGCCATCGCCGGCTATATCGATTTTGAAACCGAACTCTACCGCCAGGGCGGCAAAATCACCTATCTCGCCAACGATTACCTTCTCGATATCTTCACCGACACCACCGAACGCTCCCCCACCTTCATGCTGCCGCCCTTCCGGCCGCGCGGGAATGAATCCGCTCCCTTGCCCTGGGCCTTTGTCAAGAACCCCCTATACTCCACCCGCGACACCTGGAGCGCCATGCTCCGCCGCGAACCCCGCTGTCTTGCCTGGCGCGAAGCCGACTACCGTGCCATGAAAGCCCCCGAAAAAGTCATCGCCAATCCCCCCGCCATCGACCTCGAAGCTCTCTACCGTTACGAAGTCGGCAACGAAGCCGCCCCCGAACGCTTCGCCAGTCCCGCCTCCGGCGCGGTCCTCGTCGAAGTCGCCGGCAGCTCCGGCAACGGCCCCCTCGAAAAAGCCGCCCGCGAATACACCGTGCTGCGGACCCTCACCGTCTCCTCCGGCGCCCTCGACTCCCCCCTCCACCTCCAGAACCACATGGCCCTCAAACTCTTTCTCAATACCGTCTCCACCGGCGTCATGGTTCGCCTCGGCCGCGTCGCCGGCAACTGGATGAGCTGGGTCTCCGTCTCCAACAAGAAACTCATCGACCGCGCCATCCGCCTGATCTCCGAACTCGGCGAAGTCGACTACCGAACCGCCTGTCTCACCCTCTACGCCGCCGTCGACGAACTCGAAAGCCCCGCCTGGCACGGCCGCGAAACCCCTTCG
>JAVBRV010000497.1:0-6388 GCA_031547585.1 Victivallaceae bacterium | reverse complement strand
AAATACTCCCCCGCGCCCGCCTTCAGCGACTCTTCGATGAAGGGCAGCGGCACCCCGGCGGAGCCGCCGTACAGCACGGTCGCCTTCGGATTGATCTTCTTGATCTCCTGATAGGAACGCTTGAGGAGCGTCGCGTAATTGGCTCCGCTCGGGTTGTCGCGCCAGAACTGCTTGGCGTTCTGTTCGTTCCACACCTCCCAGTACATCTGCCCCGGATAGCGCGACACCAGTTTTTGCACATAGGCGCTCCAGAGGTCGAGGTGCTTCCAGGCGGGGGAGGCCCACGGCACGTCGTAATCGAGGATCGGCAGGACGTCGATCCTCTCCTTCGCCGCCAGCTCCATCAACCGGTCGAGGTGGGTGAAGCTCCACTCGCCCTGCTTTTGTTCGCTGTTTTTCCAGTCGAAGTCGGTGCGGACCCAGCTGATCCCGGCCTCTTTCATCTTCGCGAAGGTCTGCGGCGCGTATTGCCACTCGCCGCGGCTGACGTGGGCGCAAACCCCGTACGGATTCTCAATCACCGCCTCCGCGGCGGGAAGCACCGGCAGCATGGACGTACCGGCAATCAGGCTGAGCCAGAAGTGTTTCATCATCATCCTCACTTGTTACTTTCGAACCGAAGCATTTTCCGGACCGATCAAATATACGATTCCGGCGCCCGCCTGAAAGCGGTCCGGGTTGACGGTGAGCGTTTCGCCGAGATGGTCGAAGGCTTGCTCCAGCTTTCCCAAGAGGACGAGTTTGCCGGCGACTTCGGCGCGCGGCGACCAGACCGCGGTGACGGCTTTCCCGTCGGGACGCTTCCAGCGGGCGGTGTAGACGTCGTCGGCGGAGATCTCGATCACCGGAGCGGTCGAGCCGTCGGGACGCATCCGGATCAGCGTCCGGTAGGCGGCGAAAGCGGGTTTCGGCGAAAGATCCTTGTGGACGATGCCGAAATGCGATTCCCGGTCGTGCGCCACCGATTCGGTCGCCTGGAGTTCATACCAGAAGAACTTGCTCACCCCGTTGGCGAGGCAGATCAGCGCGCCGCGCGGCAGAAGCTCCGCCTGCCCCTCTTCGGTGGTACAGCCGATCAACCCTTTGTAGGAGATGACCAGGACCTTCCCTTTGAGGTCGCTGCCAAGGTGATAAATGGCGGCGGTCGCCCCCTTGTATTCGGGGGTGAAGCCGGAGATCACGGTCTGCATGGAGTCGCCCTCTTTCAGGCCGGCGGCGGTCAGGTAGATTTCGGCATGGTTCTCTTCGGGCTTAAGCAGCTCCCGGAATTCGGGGGAAATTTCGGCTTTGCCGGTGAAATTCGGCACCTTCTTATCCTTCCACCAGGCGGTCCAGCCGAGGTGGAGGCGCTGGCGGTAACGGTCGTCGACCATCACTTTTTCGAGGGAGCCATCCGCCTTTTTCCGCAGGTCGTAATAGAGGGGGACGCCGTTGGGGAGGATCAGGACGCCGCCCCTCTTCACAAAGCTCTCCAGCGCCTCGAAGTAGGCCATCGGGAACGATTCATCCACGGTCGGGATCAGGATCGGCCACTCCGCCGGGTCGAGCTTCGCCAATTCGGTCAGCGCAACGGCGCGGGTCGCCATCGCATCGGGGAAAATACTCTTGAGGTCAAAGGAGTAGCTCGCCGTCGTGAAGGGGTAATGGACGTCATTGACATAGGCGACTTTCAGCGGAGCACCCTTCTTCAGCGAAGCCCCGAGCATGACGTTCAAGGTATTCCGGTAGAAATCGCGGGTGCGGTTGGTGGTCCAGCCGAGCTCGGTCACCCAGACTTCCCGCGGGGCGTCGTACTTCGCCAGCAGCTTCTGCAGCCGCTGCAAATCATAAGCGAGCGTCGGCTCGGGGATCTCCAGCAGGCGGTACGGGTGAATGTTCATCGCGTCGAAGGCTTTGGCAGCCCCGTTTTTAAGGGAGTTCTCGATGAATTCAAAGGGAATTCCGGCGGTTCCGCCATAGAGGACCTTTAGGTTCGGATTGACCGCCTTCACGGTCTCATAGGTGGCCTTGAGGAGCACGGCGTAGCTGGTTCCATCGGCTTTGTCGCCCCAGGGGAATTCGTGGTTCTGCTCATTCCACACCTCCCAGACGGGGAGGTCCTTGCCGTAATGGCCGACCGTGCGGCGCACGTAATCGGTCCACTGATCGAGATTCTTCCAGGCGGGGCGCGCCCAGGGGACGTCGTAGTCGAGAATCGGCAGGATGCCGACCTTCTTCTCCCGGGCAAGCGCGACGAGGGAGTCGAGGTGGCCGACGTTCCATTCGCCTTGCTTCTTCTCCATATTCTTCCAGTCGAAATCGGTGCGGACCAGGCGGATTCCGGCCCGGTTCATCAGGTCGAACTCCTGCGGAGCGACGGCGCGTTCACCGCGGCTCACATGGGCGCAGATGCCATACTGCGAGGCGTACGGATCGCCGCCGGCAAAGAGACTCGTACACAAGGCGGTCATAGAGAGGAGTACTGTCTTTTTCATGGATAGTCCTTTTTACAGATCTTCTTTCGTGCCCCAGAATTCCTTCGACTTGATCAGGGCTTCCGGTTTGGCCGCGAGATTGAGGAACGAGGCGTTGCCGCCGATATAGAGAATCGTGTCGCCGTTGCCGTGCGCGAAGTAGGTGGAGTTCTTCAACCGGCTGAGCTCGTGGATTTCGACCACGGTCGTCCAGTTGCCGACCTTCTCCTCGTGACCGACCCAACCCAGCCGCACGCTCTCCGCCAGGGCGAAGGTTTTCGAGGGGGTCTTGAACTGGGCCAGCTTCTTCGCCGCCGGCAGAATGGTCTTGGCGGCATTCACGTTCCAGGCTCCGCTGTTCCAGAAGGGGAGGACGAAGCTGTTCGGCTCGAGGGTGCTGCCGTAATCGACGCCGTTGATCTGGGCGGTCCCGCCGGCGCCGTAAATCTCCCGGCCGCGGGAGCCCGGGCAGCGGGCGATCGAGAGATTCTTGATGTAACCGGCGTTATAGAGAATCTTATTGATCGTCCAGGCGTTGGAGTCGGAGGCGGGCGTCACGAATCCCTGCTGATCCCCGGCATAGAACTGAATGATGGTTCCGTACTGCTTCATATTGTTGAGGCACTGCGACTTGAAGGCGGTCGACCTCGCCTTGTTGAGCGCGGGCAGCAGGATCGCCGCCAGAATGGCGATAATCGCTATTACGACGAGGAGTTCAATGAGGGTGAAAAATGACCGCTTCATAGTTTTCTCCGAATTAACGATTGTCAATCGGACTTGTCCGATTGGTTGTTACGAGGGAGGATTCGAGAACGCCGCCAACGAGCGGCGCGGCGCCAACAGCGCCGTACCCCGAGGCCGACGTTCGGCCCGCCAGAATGGCGATGATGGCGATAACCACCAGGAGTTCGATCAGGGTAAAATGTTTCTTCATGATTCGCCTCTTGTCAGAGTTGCTTTATGGGTAAAACGGATTCACGCAATTTGAATTCACCGGGCAGCCGCATCACCGAGGCGGTGTTGCGCTGGTGGATGCCGACGCCGCCGATGAGATCGCAGAGCGTACAGGCAGCGAAGTGGGAGACCCGGTTGAAGGGCATGGAGATCGTGCTTAAAGCGGGCCGCAGCAGGTTGCAGAGATTGCCGGAGTCATCCATGCCGCAGACGCTCAGCCCTTCCGGAACCCGGACGCCGCGCGCCGCGCACGCCTGCAGAAAACCGCAGGCCGCCCAGTCGTTGGCCAGGATCACCGCCGTCGGCGTCTCCGGGAGGGCGAGAAGGGCGTCCAACTGTGCTGAGAGATCGGGGGGAGCCGCCTCCGGGTCATGGTAACCGGCCTGGGCAGAGGAGGCGAATTCCCGCAGGTACTCGGGCCGGAACTCCCCGGCGGCCTTCATGGTCTCCTGGTAGCCGTTGGCGCGGGCGATGAATATCGGGTCGTTCGCCATATGGTTGATGAAGGCGATCCGGTGATGGCCGAGCTTGCGGAGTCCGGTCACCGCGGCCACGCCGCCCGCGTGGTTGTCGACCACGATCTGCGGCAAGGGGTCGGCGGTCTGGATCGCCCCGAAGCCGACCGCCGGCAGAATCGCGATCAGCTCTTTGACATAGCCGGGCAGATCGGCCGACATTTTGATCAGGATGCCGTCGGCGTTGCGGGCGATATCGCCGACGATATCGTCGCTGCGGTCGTCGGCCATATACATGCTGAGGCGGGCGCGGCGTTCCCGGCAGGCGGTTTCGATGCCGGTCATATAGCTGAGCCAGAGCTCATTGCTTTTCCAGGCCGAACCCATGCCGGGGGAGACGAGGGCGATATTGAGCGAACGCAACGGCGCGGCGACGGCGCGCTCGGAGCGGCGGCCGCGCGGACCGGTACGGTAGTTGACCCGCCGGATCACCGCCATCGTCCGCTCCCGGATCTCCTCGTCGACGTTATCCGCGTTGTTGAGGATGCGGCTCACCGTCCCCACCGAAACCCCGGCCAACCGGGCTACATCCCGAATCGAATACTCCGCCATTGTTCACCGCCCGCCACTTCGTTCATCTGCTAATGTTCACTGTTCAACACTACTAATTATAGCAGAATAAACGATCGATGTCAATAGGCAAGACAAATATTTTTCAAAAATTGTTGAACTTTGATATTTTTAATGAACTTTAAAGATCATCAAAGTTATTATAAATCTGCCGCCCCGGTTTCAGAATGTCCGGGTGCGTTTACTGCAACCATGGCGCTCCAGATCGTTTCGTGGCTGTAGGGCCCCCAGGTATTGAGATGGATGTAGAGTTTGCCATCTTCACTCTGCCAGATCCAAGCAAATCGGGAATACTCCCAACCCTCTCTTCTCGACGACAGCGCCGGAGGGCGCATAAACGCGGGTAGCCTCTCCAACTGCCATGAGGAAAGAGCAGTCTTCTTCCCGCGCGGAAAGGCTTTCTCCAGCGCGGCCTGGAACCGATCGACCCCACCGCTGACACAGAAGACCTGGCGGCTGCCTTCATAGCAATTGTACGAAGCCATCGCCTCCAGCCGGAGCGAATCGGCATACACTCCGAACCGATGGCGAAAGATGACTTCCGGACGGTTTTCGGCATACCAGAACCCGAAGCCGAGGCCGAGATAAACCGCAGCCATCACCCCCCAGGCCAGCTTCCATCGGATGAATTTGAACCAGAAACAACCGAGCGGGACCAGCCATCCCAAAAGAAACGAACCGGGAATACCGAAGAGGAACCAATCTACCGAAGTCCGGTAAACAGTTCCTTCCCCGGCGGTATAGGTGACATCGGCCAAGCCGCCCCACAAACAGAACCAGCAGAGCAGAACGCCGGTCAGAGCGAAAACGACCGTTTGCTTCTTCTCCTCCGAGCGAACCGGATTCACCAGCCGCTTCGGCAACCAAACCAGGCAGGACCCAAGGAGAAAAACCGCCAGCGCGATCAGCTGCAAGATCCGCTCACGCCCCTGCCTTTCCAGAAGTTCTCCGGCCGTCGGCACCGGAGCGTAGCGGGCGTTTTCGGCCATACCGGTCATTCCCGGCAGCAGAAAACCGGCCACCAGCGCCAGCAGCAGGATAAAGAGCAGCCAGCGCCCCCGAGTCATACGCAACGCGATCTTCTCCGGCAGTTTCATACACCCCTCTTCAACTTCCGCCGTCTTTCGCGACCGTCCCGGATGCACCAGAGCAGCAGAATCACGGCAAAAGCAAGAGCCGCCAGTCCGCTGTAGAAAAGAAGATTCGACAGCTGGGCATCCGGCTCATCCGCGAAGAGTCTGCTCAGCTTCAGGAACCACACTCCGCCGGCAATGAGAAGTGCAACGAGCGGCAGCGGCAGCCAAGGGGAAAGGACAGCCGAATGATTCAGCCGAAGCCTTTTTCGGGCGGCCAGCATGGCGGCGCACTTCCGGTCATCGGGAAAGCGATCCGCCTCGATTTCACCGCGTTTCAGGCGGCAAATCACGTCGCCGACGGTCACGAAGTTACCGCCGCGAACCATATAAATACCGAGCCATATGAGCAGCAGCCCCGTTCCCCCGATCAACACCGAAAACGCGGTTACCCCCCGAAGAATTTCCCGGTTTCCTTTGACCATACTGAAATACGGCGCCGCCTCCCAATAGAGGACCGGAAGGCGCTTCTCACTTTCAAGCCGGACCTTCATCGCCGCCGGCAGGTTGAATTCCGCCTGATGCTCTCCGCCGCCGCGAAGCGAGAAGCGGCAGGTGGCCCGCAACCGGCCGGAGGATGCCCGCTCAACCGCCACGACCTCGGCAACCGCCGGAATTCCGCGCTTTTCCAAATAGAGATATTCCCACCAAACACTGCCCGCCGCCAGCAACGAAAGAAACAGAAGCACCGATCCCCCCACAATGCCCGATTTCCCCTCTTTGCGGTATTTGCGCAACTGCCCGGCACGCTCTTCGTCGGAAA
>JAVBRV010000484.1:0-23948 GCA_031547585.1 Victivallaceae bacterium | reverse complement strand
CCTCTTCGACCTCGACGCGGGGATGGACTACCTCGACCATCACCCCGAATACGCCGCCAGCTACGGCAAAAAGCGCCTCTTCAGCGCCGAAAAGGGCGACTTCAACGGCACCCACGGCGGCGACCAGACGCTTTTTGCCATGACCATCGTGCCGCGAGTGACTCATATCGGCATGTTGATCCGGGTCAGCGACTTCCGGGAAATCGGCGGCTACCGCGAAACCCGCCTCGGCATCGACACCGCCATGGCCGACGTCTTCCTCTGGGTGCGCCTCGCGCTGAAGAAAGAGATGATCTACTTCGACCATCTGCGCGCCTTCTACCGGGTTCACCCCGGCCAGCACAGCCAGCGCAAGATCGACACCTACCGCTCCGAATACGACTACCTCCGCCAGTGGCTGATCGACCTCAACCCCGGCATTCACCTGGCGCTGCGCGACAATGCGCCGGTGGAGGTTACGCCCGCCAACCGCAACTTCATCCAGATGATGCTCGGCGTGCTCTTCGTCCGCGAGAACCGCCCGGAGCGGCAGCTCGAACTCGTCGACGCCGCCATCCGCCTGATGCCCTTCGACTACGGCGCCCGCGAATGCCGCCTGCGGCTCCTCCTCGCCACCAACCACCCCGCGGAAGCGCAGCTGGAAGCCCACCGGATGATGGTGATTCCCAACGTCACCGACTACGTCCGCTTCATTTCCTTTGAATACCTCCGCAAGATCGTCCCCGAAGATCCCCTTTACCGCCTGGCCGAAGCGGAGTTGCACCGGCGATTCTTCCATCTTACACCGGACGAGGAGGTCCGGATGAAACAGGCGACCGCCCGAAAATAAACCGGGTTTTCCACACAGGAGGACTTGCAAAACGACTCTTCCGGTGCTATTATAAGAGCCTATAATATTCGGATTGCCGAAAGAAATAACAGAAAGTCGGAATATCAGTTCATGAAAGTAAAATTCAGGCTTGCCAAAGGGGTCGCCGGTGCACTGCTCTGCACCGCCGCCGGTTGCTACAACTACTTGCCGCCGCCGGTATCGACCATCGGCAACACCTACACCGGGCGCGAACGCGACCAGGCCGACAAGCTCCTCGACGACATCGAGGTGCTGGGGTTGGCCGAGGCGCAGCGAATCGCCCTCTACAACAACCCGACCTACCTTGCGGCCGGCCACTCCATCGCCGCCGCCCGAATGCGCTACTACCAGGCCTGGGGCGAATATTCGCCGGTAGTCACCGCCAACTTCCAGACGGGCTGGACCCAGAATTCAACCCGCCATCCTAAGAACGTCTCGACGTCGCCGGTGCGCACCCGGAACTTCTCCACCAGTACCGGCGTCGCCGCCAACTGGCTGGTCTTCGACGGTCTGGCGCGTGAATTTTCGGTGCTGATCGCCGACCACGACCACGACCGCTACAAGCTCCTCGAAGAGGACGCCAGCCGGACGATGATGCGCGCGGTGGCTTACGCCTACAACGCCGTCCTCCTCGCCATCGCCAATCAGGAAATCGCCATCGAGAACCGCAAGTTCCAGGAGAGTTCGCTGAAAGATACCCAGGTCAAGTTCCAGGCCGGTACGGTTCCCCTCGGCGACGTGCTGAACTTCCAGATCCAGCGGAACATGGCCGAAAGCAGCCTCGTCGACGCCAACTACCAGTACAGTGTGGCGATCCACGCGCTGGCGGTGCTGATGGGCTACCCGGATGCGACGCTCCCCGAGCGGATCAAATTCCCGACCAGCTACCGGAACGAGTTCAACCAGCTCCCCGCCGTCGAGATCTACCTCGACGCGGCCCTGGCCAACCGCCCGGACCTCAAAGCCTACCGCGAAGAGCTCCAGATCGCGCGCTACCAGATGTACCAGACCTACAGCGCCTATTCGCCGACGGTCAACGCCAGCGTCAGCTACACCTACGGGACGAGCGACAACGCGCTTTCGGGCGGCGGCGTCGACTACACCCGCTCCTACAGCGAGAACCCGAGCTTCGGCTTCGGTCTGTCGGCCAACTGGACCATCTTCAACGGCTTCATCCGCTACAACAAGATGCGAGAGTACCAGGCCAACGTGGCGATCGCCGACTTCCAGGTGGCCGCGCAGTGGTTGACGGTGATGAGCGAAGTGCGCATCTCCTACGACAACTACGTGCAGAACGTCCGCCAGGCGCAGATCTATCAGGAAACCCGCGACCTCTCGGCCAAGCAGCGCGATCTGGTCGACGAAGGCTACCGCGCCGGCAACGTCGAACTGACCCGTCTCAACGAAGCCCAGCGCGACCTCGTCGAAGCGGAGAGCAACCTGGCCAGCAGCATCGTCGCCATCCAGAACGCCAAAGCCCAGCTCGATGCTTCGGCCTACCTGACGCCGTCGAGCTTCTACAGCAATCCCACGGTGACGCCGCTCAACGACCTCCAGCGCTCGCTGGTGCCGTCGCTGGCCACCTCGCCGGACGCCAAGCCGGAAGTCCGCGTACCGGCCCTCCCGGCCGCCGCCGATTCCGAGCCGACGGGCATCGTCCCGCCGCCGGCCCCGGTGGAGTTGGAGCGCCCCTCCTCTCCCACGGCCCCGGCAGCCCCGGTAACCACCCCCGTGGCTCCGGCGATCCCCGCCGACCCCACGGTCGCCCCGAAGCGCTGACAAGAGCAAAATCAAAGGGCCGGAACCGCCAACGCGATTCCGGCCCTTTTTCTCTCTTCAATAGCTGCGGACGACGTCCGGCTTATAGTCGTAATCGCGGGCGGACCCCGCCGGCCAGGGCGTAAACCAAACCCGGGAGCCGTCGGGACGGTTGGAGATGGCCAGCGGCAATTCAACGATACCGCCTTCGCCCTTTTCATCGAATACCCGCACGGCGATCTGGTTTTTGCCCTCTTTCAGCAAACTGCCCGGAAATTCGTACAGGCGCGGAGCTTGCCAGTATTGCGGCGTTTCTTTGCCGGTCGCGCCGATTTTGACGCCGTTGATGTAGACTTCGTCGAAGTCGTCGATCGCCCCGGCGGAGAAGTAGAGCTTCGGCGCGCGCCGCAGCGACTCCGGAATCTCCACCTGAAGTCGGTACCAAGCCCAGCCGTCGTAATCCTGACGGAGGAAGGTTTCGAATGGCTGGCCGACCACCACTTCAACCCCGTCGGCGATCAATCCATGCATCCATTTCGCCTTTCCTCTGGCGCCCAGGTGATACTTTTCCTCCAGCCCGACATTATCCGGGTCAATGGCGAACTCCCACTGGAACTTCGCGAGATCAATAAAATCCCGTACCCCCGTCTTGGGAGAGAACACCAACGAGTGATTGCCCAGCCGGACGCCGCTTGACGTCAGCAGCGCCGACAGCAACCGGGAGGTCTTCCCCGCCGCCGGCGTATTGCCGAAGCTCTCGGGGTGAATAGAGACGAAGACAAAGTCCCCCTCCCCGTGCGGTTGCCGCACCACGACCGCCGGAGCGGTCGCCTCCGCTCCCGGGAAGAAGCCGGAGAAAGCGGGAACGGTGCGTTCGTCATGCCAGTAGAGCTCGCTGTTGCCCCAGCCATTTTTCCAGAGCGGTCCGGTTTTTCCAACCGCCAGCGCCTGGCGCGCTTTCACATCCTTCAGCGTCATGGTGAAGGGAAGGAAGGACGAGCGGAATTCACCCCCCTGGTGGAGGTAGAAAAATTTGCCGCCGCGATAGACGAAGTCGTTGATTTCAAAGCGGAAGGCTTTCAGCTTTTCCCAATCCGGGTCGGACACGATCAACGCGTTGCAATCGGCGAGACCGGCCAGATTCTCCACCTGGCGGAAGTCAACCCGCAGTTTCTTCAGAAAGGCCTCGCCCTTGGCTCCGCCGTAAAAGAGAGTGCTGTTTTTGCGGGTGCCGCGCTGATCGAGATAGTTGACCAGCCGGGTCAGCAGTGTGGTGGCAACGGGGTCGATGCCCAGCCGGTCGGACATTTCCAGCTGAGAACTGATCCAGCCGCCGTTTTCACCCCGGTATTCCAGAAGCGGCGTCTGGTAGAGGTCGTAACCGCTCGCCAGCAAACTAAGATAGTTGCCGTGGGGCGGACGGCGGAAGACGAAGCTCGCCAGCATATTCCGGTTGCCCCAATCCGACCAGTTGCGGTTGGCCGGGAGGTTGGCCTGATACGCGGGCAGCAGCGAGTGACCGCCCCGCCAATTCGCGAAGTCGCAGTCGCGGAAGCCGGTCAGAACCGGGTGTTCTGCGGCATTGATGAACGCCTCGCGGGTACGGATCCGCATCAATTCGCCTGAAGCGGATTGCTCTTGCTCCAGAATCAGCAGCCGGAGCCCCCGGTCGGCGAGCCGGGTGAAGTCGGGAATCGTCGGATTCAGCGCCAGCGCCCGGCGGCCGATCAGGAGAATACCGGCTTCAGGAGCTTGCGCGAGATCAGTGATTTCACGAAACCGGCAGCCCTGGCCGCGAAGATAGGCCGTCAGTTTCCCCTCGGGGTCGCAGACGGTGACGACGGATTCCGGCCGGAGCGGCGGCAAGGAGGGGAAGAGTTCGAAGTTGAAAGTATGATCCAGGCCGGGCTCACCCGGTTCGGCCGGGGTGAACTTGGCCCGCAGCTTCCAGTCGCCGCGAACGTCGACCCGGGGCAGCTTCGCCTTTACCGGAATCCGGGCATGGGCGCGAGGCGCCATATCGATCTTTTGGCTCCAGGCGCGGTAAACCAATCCGGCGGGATTCACCAGCTCGAAGGTGAGTTCGCCGCGGCAGGCGCGGCCGCGGTCGTTCATGATCGCCAGCACCTTTTCGAGCGTTTCGCCGCCGAACCAGGCGTGATCCATCAGCAAAGGGTCGGCCCCGGCGTCGAAGAAGTTGCAGGCCAGGTCGGCCATCGCTTCACGGAGCGGCGCGGCAAGGGTGGTGGGGCGAAGATCGGGATCCGCCGCAAACGGGTCGAAAACGGGGTAGCTTGCGCCGCCATCCAGGATTTCCGGTTTGAAGCCGGGACGGGAGAGGTCGGCGGGCAGAGCCGCATTGCGTACGTCGTGAGTCTGACCGGCCAACGAATAGTGACTGCCGCCGGGACCGTGACCGAACATGCCGAAGCCGTTGACGCCGGTGAAACGCCAGGCGGGAATCAGGTTCACCAGATATTTTTCCAGAATCGACAGATAGAGTTCGGAGTGGAAGTAGTAACCGTTTTTCCCCTTGCTTTCGTAGCTGTTCCCCATGAGATTTTCCGGCCCGTAGACATGCGAAGGTTTGCGGCCGTACACCGGTCGCCGCGCATAGGCCTCCGGACCGTCGATGCGGGCGGCGTTCTCTTTGAACAGCGGGTCGGTTCCCGCCATGCCGCCGAACGAGTTGATCGTGTAAAAACTGCCGGGGAATGGAATGCAATGCTCCCCGATGAAAATCGGCCGCTCCATTTGCAATCCCCAACGTGAAAACAAGGCTCGCATCTCCGCCATCGGCGCTCCCCAGGTGTGATAGATGTGGGTGCCGTAGACGTCGGCGACTTCGCCGGAGCCGCCGGTAAAAGCGACTTGATCCGGAAAATAGCGCCGGTGAAGTTCAGCCATCCGGTCCAAGCGCCGCTTGCGCTCCAACCGGTCGCCGATAAGGTTGGGGTCGCCGCTTTTGCGGGTAATGACCGAGCCGTCGGAGGCAAAGGCGAGATGGGATTTCGCCGCGGAAGAGAGACCGACATATTCGGGATTCATGGTTCCCGGATGATGATTGAACCAGATATCGACCACAAAACCGACCAGACTGGGGTGATTCCAATAGCGGCCGCTCGTCGCCATGGATCGCAGCCGCTCCTCCAATTTCGCTTCGATTTTCTCGCTGGAAGTATCGAACAACTCATCGTAAGAGAAGATGTTGTGATCCAGCGACAGAACGCCCACTTCGTCGGTGACGTCGTAGAGCTTCTCCGGCAGGCCGCGCCGGAAGTAGATGCCGTTCAGGTTCAGTTTGCGGAGGGCCAGCATCTCCTGCCGGAAGTAGTCGGGGTTGGTGTGCCAATCCACCTCCCAGATGGAACCACCGACATAGGTGTCGCATTTGAGGATGTACGGGCTGCCGTTGAGGAGGTATTGCCCCCCCGCGACCCGAAATTCCCGGAAACCGAAACGCCGGGTGCATCGGTCGAGCACGTTGCCCGCCGCATCCTTCAGGGTGAAATCCATGAAATAGAGCGCGGGCTCCTCCGGGCTCCAGAGCTTCGGGGTGACAAAATCAAGGGACACCCGGGGTTGGAACGGCAGCTCCCGCCGGAAGACCTCCCGTCCGTCCGCCACGTCCCGGATGACGACCGCCAATTGCCCCTTTTGAGCGGCGGCGCGATGAAAATCGACGGTGATCTGTTTGTCGGTGAGGGAGGTGCGGATTCCCGGCCGGCCGAGATGCTCCTTCGGCCGGGCTTCCAGCCGGACGTCGCCCATCAGGCCCCCCTTGACCTTGTGCCGATGTCCCGGCGAGTCCACCCGGATGCGGATTTCATTGTCGCCGCCGAAATTCAAAAGTTCCGTAACCGCCAGCTCCACCCGGTCGCCGGTGACAGGCAGGGCTTTGCCGTTGATCACGATTTCGGCGCCGAGATCGACCCGCTCGATGACGAGGCGCACTTCACGCGACCGCCAGGACTCCGGCAGATTGACGGTACGCCGGTACCAGGCATGATGAAATTCATGGAGCGGGCGGCCGCGCCATAACTCCACCTGCCGCCCATCGTCAAGCCGCATAAAATTGCTGATGTTGCCGCCGCGCCAGTGACCGGGGACGAGGAAGTATCCCCACTCCCCGGTCTTCTCCGGAGGAAGGGCGTCGGGGGAGGCCACCGGAGCGAAGTTCCAGAATTGATTCAGGGAGACCATTTCGCGAAGGCCGTCCTCTTCCTTCCAGGCGCCGGAGAAATTCCAGTTGACCCGCTTCCGGAAGTCGGGAAGCGGCGGCTGCTTGCCGATGGTATACGGCGGTTCCGGCAGATTGTCCGGGCCGTACACCACAACTTCGGCGATCCAGAGCATGCTGCCCGCGGGCAGCAGCCCCAGATTCAGGACCGGCAGCCGGACCGACCCCTCGTCATCGACGGCGGCGGTAAAGGAGAACTCCCCCCGCATCCATTCGCCGGGGACGGGTTTCAAAGTGACTCCGGCCCCTTTCGCGAGCCAGTGCCAGGGCGGATGATCGAGCATCGGGTAAGCGAAAAATTCCCGATCGGACGAACTTTTGAATTGAAACGTCACCCGGTACTCATATCCGGCGACGATCCGGTATTTCCCGGGGAAGGAAGAGGTGATTTCCCACGGCTGGTTTCCGGGTTTCCGGATGACGGTCTTGAGCGAGCCTTTGAAATCGCCGGCGGGCTTCTCCTTCGGGTCGAAGCTTCGCTCCGCCGCCGCGCCGCCCTGCATATGCAAGCCGTTTTTTTCGACGTCGGCGGCCTGGGTGAAGACCCAGCGCTTCCATTCACCGGCATGGGCGGCGAAGGCCAGGAGGCAACAGAATAAAGTGATTTGCAGACGGTTCATCGGAATGATTTTCCCTTTCTTTTATTCTTTTAAACTGCTTTTTGCAATTATCCTACGGGTGAAAAAGGAAATATTGGTCGTTTGAGTTCCAGCTGGCAGTACCGATTTTACAACGTTTCAGCGAACCGACATTTCCGCCCAGATACACGATGTTGGTTCGATTCTGGTGGCGAAAAGTCCAGAACTGCGTATCGAGGGGCGTGTCCTGCTCGATATTCCACCGGGTGCAGGGGTCGAAATTACTATCGGAGAAAAGAAAGATCCGCGCCCCTCTCTTCATGACCGAGATTTTCTTTCTCGCCTGGGTTGCCACCGGGAAATCATATCCTGTCATCAAAAGGGAGTTGTAGCCGTAATTGCGCTGACAGCGTTCACTGTTCAACGGCCCCGGCGCCGAAGGGCAGAGAAAGACCCCCAACATCCGATTCCGCTCCTCGAGGGTACTGGTAATGTATATCCCTGCCGTGACTCCCGAATTTACATACGAATAAACCAGCAGCCGCTCCTCGTAGGTCGCATTCAGATTGGCGAAAGTCTGCCCCCAGGGCAGCTTTTGCGGCAGGAGGTCGCCGTAGTCCGTTGCGTATGTAAAAATCGCGGTCCCAATCTGCTTGAGGTTGGAGGTGCAAAGGGTCGACCGTCCCCTCTCCCGCGCCTGATTCAGCGCCGGGAGCAGAAGCGCCGCCAGAATGGCGATGACGGCAATTACAACCAATAGTTCAATAAGTGTAAACCTTGCACGGCTCCCAACTGGCCTGTCATGGTGCGGCATTCGTTCGACAGAGTACATAAATCAGTCCTTTCCAACAAAAGTATGGTTTCGGATTCCGGCATATTGTGCATTCCGAAAATGGCTCACGATTCGACCGGCTTTCCTTCACTGTAGAAGGTCAGGTCGTAGCCGATGGTCTCCCGGATCACAGGTGTTCCGGCGGGGTCCTCGACTTGCTGCAGGAGGTTGTCCACCAGAATCTTCGCCCCCTCTTCCAGGTGGTAGTTGATCACCTGGCCGGTGAAACCGACGCTTCCCGGCAGAGCGTATTCGTCGCAGACCAGGCGGCACTTCTCCCGGATATCGAGCTTTCGCGCGATGGCCTCATACAGCTGATGGTTGAAGTGATAGAATATCACCCCGTCGAATTCCATTCCAAAAGCCAGCATCTCCTCCACCTTGGCCCGGTTCTCCACAAAGTTGCCGGAGAGCAGCAGAACCTGCTGCGGCGAAACTCCCGCCGCACTGCACGCCGCGTCGATCCCCCGGCGAATCGGCGCGACAAAAAACTCTTCCGGCCAGGAGGCGATGAGAATCCGGCGGCGCCCCTCGGCGAACATTTGCAGCAGCACCTCCCGAGACAGCGCCTCCTCCGACATATACACCGAACTGATCCCCTCGGACTCCCGGGTGAAGGAAACCACCGGCAACCCCTTCCGATGAAGCTTCCGCGCATGCTCCGCCAGCGCCGGATCCGCTGCCAGCAGTATCAACCCGGAAAGCTGCGCCTCGCTCGCCGCGGCCCGCAGCATGGAGGGAGATTCCAACTGGATATCCTGAACATTGTAGCACAGGTTGCGCCGGGTCAACTCCCGCGCCACCGCCGTCAAGAGTTGGATGTAGTAGAAAGAGATAAACGATTGCTTCCCCAACGCGAAACAATAACCGAAAATCCGAACCGCCTGACTCGCAGGCATGAACGTGAGCGGGCGTGAAATCGTTCCGCCCCCCGGCAAAGGCTCCAGGTGCCCCTCCGCGATCAGGTCGCGAACCACCCGCAGCACCGTCGGCTGCGATACCTCGAACATCTTGCTGAGCTTATGCGTCGAAGGGAAGCGTACCGGCTGAACCCCGCTCGTCGCAATCGCATCAATCACATAGCGTCGAATCTTCATAAAATCGGTCCCGCTCGAGCCCGCCATATTATTTCACCCGTGTTATTAAAATGTATCACTGGATTTATCAATTAATAGTATAGCAAACTCTACCGCGAATGTCAAGAGGGAAAATGCGAAAAACCTGCTTTATCGATTGTTTTCCATATAAATTGTGCTATAGTAAAAAAAGAAGTAAACAAAACAAGGAGCGATCATGAATCTCATTCCCATTCCCGCCGGCCTGGAAACTGAATGCTTTGTCCTCGAAGCCGACGCATTTTGCCACGCTCCGGAGCTGTTCCGGCGCAGCCACCCCGGCCGCCCTGTCTGGATCGTCGCCGACGGCAACACCTGGGAAGCCGCCGGGGAAAAGCTCTCCGCCATCCTCGAAGCCGCCGGGATCCCCCTCCTCCCCCCTTACCTCTTCCCGGCGAAACCCATCCTCCACGCCACCACGGCCCATGTCGATGAACTCCTCGAAGTCTTCCCCGAAGGATGCCTCCCCGTCGCCGTCGGCAGCGGCACCGTCAACGACCTCGTCAAACGCGCCTCCGGCGTCCGCGAAACCCGCTACTGCTGCATCCCCACCGCCTCCTCGGTCGACGGCTACACCTCCTTCGGGGCCGCCCTCAGCGTCGACGGCTTCAAGAAAACCCTCCCCTGCCCCGCCCCCCAGCTCATCATCGCCGACACCGACATCCTCGACCACGCCCCCAAAGAGATGTTCGCCTCCGGCTACGCCGACCTCATGGCCAAGATTCCGGCCGGAGCCGACTGGATCGTCGCCGACCTCCTCGGCGAACACTCCATCCAGAACAAGATTTGGGAGATGATCCAGCATCCCCTCCGCGACTGGCTCGCCACTCCCGCCGACAACCGCCGCGTCTTCATGGGTCTCGCCGCCACCGGATACGCCATGCAAAGCATGCGCGACTCCCGCCCCGCCTCCGGCGCGGAGCACCTCATCTCCCACGTCTGGGAAATGGAGGGGCTCGAATATAACGGCGAAAGCGTATCCCACGGCTTCAAAGTCTCCGTCGGGACCGTCGCGGTCACCCGCCTCTACGAAGCCCTCTTTCAGCTCTCCGCCGCCGAAGCACGGCAACTCGCCCTCCCCCCGTCCACCCGCAAAGAGCGCGAAGCCGAAATCGACTCCCTCCTCCGGCGCGGCTGTTACGGCGAAGGCGTCAAAGAGACCGCCCTCGACAAATTCATCGACGGCCCCCGCCTCTCCGAACGGCGCGAACTCCTCTACCGGAACTGGGAATCCCTGAAAACCAAAGTTCTCCATCAGCTCTACCCCTCGCATCAGCTCATCGCCATGCTTAAGGAAAACGACTGCCCCGTCTCCCCCGCCGATATCGGAGTCCCCCCGAGCGAACTCAGTCACGCCTTCGCCACCGCGCAGCTCATCCGCAAACGCTACACCGCCCTCGACCTCGTCTACGAACTCGGCCTTACTCACCTGTTCCGCTCTTAATACCAAATTTACGCCGTGTGCAAGTTTTTGCTTGTATGCTTTACGGGCTTTTTTGAGGCGGTGTTGCTTATAGGCAAAGGACTGAAATGACTAAAAGGACAAAAAGGACTAAAAAGACGCGAAATGCTTTTTGAGCTCACCGACTCTCCCCATTTTTCCACGGGACCGTCCTTTCAGTCGTTTTAGTCATTTTAGTCATTTTGAGCTCATCATCCGCAAAGGAAAACTTGCACACGGCGTAAATTTGCAATCTCAGCGTCAGCAAATGTCGCTGAGATTGCAAACCGGTATAACCACAGTGCGCCCAAAAAATCCGTCTTTTTTCTCTTCTCCTCTTGACAAACGATTTTTTTCTCGTATAATCTTAATTGATAAAGCGTATTATCAAACTCTTTTATCCGGGGTTTCGGGGTTATGGTTCGACTGATCGATATTGCGAAACGGTGCAACGTCTCTTTGGGGACGGTATCGGCCGTGCTGAGCGGAAACGACAGCAAGATTCGCTTTTCGAAGGAGAAGGCGGTGGAAATCCGCGCCGTGGCCAGGGAGATGAATTACATTCCCAATTTCAGCGCCCGGGTGCTGAACCGGTCTTCTTCGAAGACGATCGGCGTGCTGATTGACAGCGAAGATTCGGTGGTCCGCTTCCAGCAGCTGGCCGCCATCGAGCGCGAAGCGGGTCTCGCCGGATACCGGCTGCTGGTGACCGAGGCGCACAACGACCCGGAGCGGCAATCGCTCAACTACCGAACCCTCTTGCAATACGGCGTCGACGGCATCATCTGCCACGCCAACACCATGCACGGCGAACTCGATCCGGCGGATAAGGTGGTCTTCTACGGTGCCGAAGCCGTTCCGGGCTTCTCCACCGCCTATTACGACATCTCCACCGGCTACGCAGCCGCCGCGGAACAGTTCCGGCGGGAAAAACGCCGCAAAACGGCGCTGGTGGTCAACGGCAACGACACCTTCGATTCGGTCCGGGCGCGCCGCCGGGCCTTTCTCGCGGAGTATCCGGGGGGAGAGGCGAACATCTTTCCCCTCTCCCTCCCGACGACCGCCGCTCCTGAGATCCGGGAGCGGATCGGGGAGCTCGCCGAACAGCTGTCGGCCAAACAGTTCGACTCCGCCATCGTTCAGAACGACACCTGGAGCCTGGCTTTCGCCGGGGAGCTCCTGATGCGCAGCATCCGGGTGCCGCAAGACTTCGCCCTGGTCGGGCAGGACAACGCCCTCTTCGGCGTCTGTGCGCGTCCGGCCTTAACCACCATCGACGCCAACCTCGACGGACTGGGCGCCGCCGTCATCGAACTGATGCTCGAACGCATCCGGCATCCGGAAATACCGGTCCGTTCCATCGCCGTCCCCACCCGCTTGATTCTGCGTGAAACCACACTTCCCAAATAATGGAGAATCCGATGAGAAAATCATTCACACTGATCGAACTCCTGGTCGTCATCGCCATCATCGCCATCCTGGCGGCCATTCTCCTCCCGGCGCTGAATAAAGCGCGGGATAAAGCCGCCCAGACCACCTGCGTCGACCTGTTGAAATCCCTCGCCAAGGCCGACATGCTCTACCAGGCCGACTCCCAGGACTGGGTGGCGGCGATCAACAACGAAACCGCCAACCTCGGCGGCAACACCCTCAAATGGAGCCGCCAGCTGCAACCGTATCTGCTCGGTTCCGGCAACGACGGCAACTACCCCCGGAAGTGGATCTGCCCGAAAGCCTCCCGCGCCCTCAAGCTCGGCACCGCAAGCGGCTACAGCATCGCCGCCAGTTACGGCAAGAACGGCCAGATGGGTTCCTACGGCACCAGCGAATACCGGAGCATCAAGATCACCGCGATCCGCAACCCCTCGTTCAAGCTCAACTATGCCGACGGCAGCACCTTCAGCCTCACCAACTACAAGTGCAACGCCCCCAGCTATTACTTTCTCTACCCCGACGAAGCGGCCTGGACCACCTCGAACGACAACGTCACCTGTTATCGTCATACCGGGCGCTACCTCGCCAATGTGGCCTTCTTCGACGGACACGCCGAAAGCCTGAATTATCAGCCCCTCAACCTCAATAACGGCAATATCAACGGACGCTGGATCCTTCGATAGCAAAGGAAAAATCATGAACGCCTTCCTGAAATATACCCTGCCCCTCTTCATCGTTCTCGCCGCGGCCGCCGCCGAACCGGTCCGGCTCGACTCCGCCGGGCGGCTGCTGGCCGATGAGCTGCGCTTTGCCGTCGACTGCTGGGACGGCAAACGCAATTACACCCAGGGCGCCGCCAAAAACTGGGTCATCGCCAAACCGAAAGAGGATGCCGGGGCGTGGCGCGCCGAAGGCACCTTCGCCCTGCCCGGCGAAACCGCCTCCCCCCTCACCCTCCAGCTGCGTAAAACCGGCGAAGGGAGCTGGCTTTACGAATTCGAGCTGAAACCCGCCGCCCGCTCCTTCACCTTCCGCACCGCCATGCCCGCCGCCCTCTTCGCCGGGCGGAAGCTCCTCCTCGACGGCAAAGAGATCGAACTGCCGGAGGAGAAGGAGAAGCAGGTCGTCTTCACCGGCAAGGGCAAGCGCCTGGAGATCCCCGGCTCGGACGGCCTGCTCACCCTTACGGGCGAACTCTCCATCCTCATCCACGACTACCGCCCCCGCCCGGAAAATTTCAGCCTGCTGATCCAGGTTCCGGCCGCTGCAGATGCCCGCCGGCTCCGGCTGGAAATCGCCCACGCCCCCTGGGCCGCCACCCCCATCGATCTAACCAAAGCCGTCAACATGGGCTTCGCCGACGACGTCGCCGGCGACGGCAAAGGCGGCTGGACCGATCAGGGAAGGGAGAACGATCTCCGGATGATTCCCCCGGGTCCGCAGCGCTGGCAGGGGACGCTTTTCCAGATCATCGACCCGGCGAAGAACGGCGGTAAAGCCTGCCTCGTCCTCCAGGGGGCCGAACGGCCCCGGATGCCCGAAAGCGCCGCCGCCGCCATCGCGGGGGAGAACGTGCGCGGCCGCCACCTCTTCTTGCTTCACGCGCTCGCCTGGGGGAGCCGGAACCCCGCGCTCGGCACCGTCACCCTCGCCTACCGCGACGGAACCCGGCAGGAGATCCCCGTCCGGGCCGGGCGCGACGCCGGCAACTGGTGGGCCCCCGCCACCCGCGAAAACGGCGAAGTCGTCTGGACCGGCGAAAACCGCAGCTCCTACGTCGGGCTCTACCGCAGCACCTGGCCGATCGAGGATAAACCGATCGCCGCCATCGAGTTCCGCTCCGCCGGGAATGCCGTCTGGATGATTGCCGCCGCCTCCGTCGGCGACCGATTGCCGCCGCGCGCCAAGCCGCAGCCCAGCTACATCGTCGCCGGGAAGGATTGGCAGCCGATTGATTTCGCCAAAGACGTCGAGCCGGGCTCCATCCTGGACTTCTCCCGGCGGCTCGACGCTCCGGCGGGGAAGTACGGCCCGGTCATCATCAGAAACGGGCGCTTCGTCTTCCGCGACCGTCCCGAGAGGCCGCTACGTTTCTACGGCACCAACCTCTGCTCCTTGGCCCCCTATGTCGATAAGGAGTGGGCCGAACGGCTGGCCGCGCGCATGGCGCAGTACGGCTTCAACGCGGTGCGCCTCCACCACCACGACGGCGGCATCGGCCGCAAGGACCGCACCACCGAACTCAACCTCCCCCAGGTCGACCGGCTCGACTACCTGGTCTACTGCCTGAAAAAACAGGGCATCTACCTCACCACCGATCTCTACGTATCACGGCGGCTGCCCAAAGGGGAGATTCCGGAATACCCCGAGGCGCTCACCGACATCAGCGTCTACAAAGCCCTCTTCTGGGTCCTCGACTCCGTCTACGCCAACTGGGAGACCCACGTGCGGAACTACCTCACCCACGTCAACCCCTACACCGGCCTCATCATCAAGGACGACCCCGTACTGATTTCGATCAACCTCATCAACGAGGGCAACATCAAATCCTGCTGGAATGCCAACCCTTTCACCCGCCGCCTCTACGAAGAACGCTTCGCCCTCTGGCAGCGCGAAAAGAATCTGGCGGAAACCGACACTCCAGCCGAACGCAACCGTCGGTTCGAGGAATTTCTGACCGAGACCTACGAGAAACGCTATGCCGAGATGGTCGCCTTCGTCCGTTCGCTGGGCGTAAGCTGCCCCCTCTCCGACCAGAATATGGGGAGCTCCCCCAAGCTCGCCACCATGCGGCGGCTCTACGATTATGTGGATAATCACGGCTACTCCAGCCATCCGCGTTTCGCCGCGACCTCGTGGCAGCTGCCGTCGCTGCTCGCCCAGAAATCGGCGATCAACCGCAGCCCCCTCCCCTGGAACCTCGCCGCCAGCCGCCTCTTCGGCAAACCCTTCACCGTCACCGAATTCGATTACGCGAAGCCCAATCGCTTCCGGGCCGAGGGGCCGGCGCTGATCGGCGCTTATGCCGGCTTGCAGGGGTGGGATGCGCTCTATCAATTCGCCTATTCGCACGGCTTCGAGAATTATCAGAAGGACGACCGCGCGGGCGGTCACTTCGATATCGCCACCGATGTGGTCAAAAGCCTGTCGCAGCGCATCGGCGTGGCGCTCTTCTCCGACTCCGGCGTGCCGGAAGCGGCGGAGTCCTTCGCCGTCCTGCTGACCGACGGCAAGGACCTCCCCTTCGAACTCAACTACCCCGCCGAACTCGGCTGGATCGGTCTCACCACCCGCATCGGCACCTTGCTGACCGACGGGAAGCAGCCGCTCCCCCCGAATTGCCGCGCCCTCTTCGACCTCGGGGTGAAGTTCCCCCAAGGCAACGCCTATACCCCCCCGGTATTCAAAGTCACGGGCAACGAAGAAAACCTGGCGAACCGCCTGACCGCCGCCAAAATCCTCACCCCGGGGCAATGCGACGCCGATCGCGAAATCTACCGCTCGTTCGACGGCAAGCTCGAACTCGACCGCAAAGGGGAGACCTTCAAGGCGGTATCCCCGGGGTGTGAAGTCCTGATTCTCCCGGCGGGGAAAGAGGGGCGCGGCGATCTTCTCGCCGTCAAAAACCTTCGCGGCCGCGCCGTTTTCGCCGCCATCGCCGCCGACGGGAAGCCGCTGAAAACGTCGGCGCGCCTCCTTCTTCTCCACCTCACCGACACCCAGGCGACCAAGGCCCGTTTCGCCTCCGCCGCACTGGAGCAGCTCGATCAGTGGGGAACCACGCCCTTTCTCGCCGAACGCGGTGAAGCTGTATTGACCCTCCGCCCCGCCGCCGGGAAAACGCCGCGCCTCCACGCCGTCGACACCGCCGGGAAGCGCCTGGCGGAGGTTCCCGTCACCGCCGCCGGAGACGGCGTCTTCACCGCCCCCCTCAGCGTCTTCAACCGCTTCGGTACGGTATTGGCTTATGAGGTGTCAGTTGATTGAGTAGTCTGGTCAGAGTTTGATCTTATCTTCGAGGGCGCAGATGGCTTCGACCGCCTCGATGTAGAGGACGCCGGGGAGCGGCGGCAGTTCGTCCGCCTCGGCCTCCTCCTCACTGAAACGGATATGAATCGCTTTGGCGCCTTCGTAGCGGTAGAGTTCCGGGAAGGCGTCTTCGATCTCTTTTGCGTTAATGTCGAGCGCGTGCGCGCCCGCGTCGGGCCAGTTCTCCAGAAGGTCGGCCTTGGAGATGATGTCCATGACCGCCCGGTGTTCGTCCCAGAAGTAGACCTGGAGGCGGTCGATCTCGCCATTTTTCCATTCGGCCGCGGTGACGATCACGGCATCCATTTTCATCAGTTCGCGGGCGGCGGCGGCAAAGCAATCGGCGGTCGGCATGTCTGAACTCCTTCAATTTGGTTTTTCTGCCTATACTATCGGCCCGGAACAGAGCTTTTTCAAGGCGTTTTTTCGGAAAGAGCGATGAAAAGATCGCTGCATCGATAGCACAAATATATGTTTCCAATCCATATCGCCTTCGTCTCGACACATCATTTTATCACCAACACCCCCTTTTGCATTGATAAATCAAGTGCTATTTTCATCAAAATCAGAAATAATAATATATTTACCGTTTTATATCATCATTCACGCTTGATTTTTTCATACTCTACGTCTATAGTATGATAATAAATTTTTGAAACCAAATCACAGAGCGGTTTGCCATGTCCATCAAGAAAATTGCGGAAAGAGCGGAAGTCGGCATCTGTACGGTATCGCGTTATCTCAACACGCCGGAACGGGTTGCGGAGAAGACAGCCAGGCGGATCCGCCAGGCCATGGATGAACTCGGCTTCGAATTGTCGCCGAACCGGCCCGGCCCCAAGAGCGGAAACCGGGTGGGCATCCGCACCGGCAAGATCGTCATCGCCATCGTCGGCCCCACGCCGCCGCAGGAAGTCACCAAGCGGCCGATCTTCGCGAAGTTCTTCAACCTCATGCAGTTCAACCTTCACTGCCGGCAGCTTTCGCACAGCGTGGTCCACATTGAGCCGGGCAAGGAGTTCCCCGAAGGGATCAACCGCAACACCTGCGACGGCGTCATCCTCTTCGGCGACCCCGCCGACCCCGCCGAATTCGCCCGTCTCGAGGAGCACCTCGCCGGACTCCCCGCCGTCTACACCATCACCGGCGCTCACCGGGAGCAGCATAATTTCGACCTCGTCTGCTGCAACAACGGCCGGGTGGGAATCCTCGCCGCCGAATACCTCTACTGCCGCGGGCACCGCCAGGCCGTCGCCTTCACCCACGACCTCGAAAACGCCGATTACCTGGAGCGGATCGCCACTTTCAACAACCGCGCCATCGAGCTGGGCATGCGGGTCGAACAGATCACCATCCGCGCCGAACACCGCTTCGAGTCGGAACGCCGCCGCTTCCGCCGCCTGGCCGAATGGTATAACGTGCCGGAGCTGACCTACGCGACCGGGCTCTTCTTCCCCGCCGACTGGCATCTCCTGGGCTGCTGCCTGGAATTCGCCCGGCGCGGCATCGACCTCGACCGGCTCGACATGATCGGCTGCGACAGCGACCCCGACATCCGCCGCTACTTCGAGCCGTATCCGGCTTCGATCGACCTTCGTTACGACGTCCTCGGCCAGGAAACCGTGGCGCAGCTGCTGCGCCGGATCAACGGCGATAAATCACCGGAACGACGCGAAATTTTCCTTGATCCTCTCCTGGTTCCGAAAGAATATGAATACGAACACTGATTCAACCGAGATACAGCTGCCGCCGCTGGTCAACGGACAGCGGTGGCTGGATGACAAGGGCCAGCACATCAACGCCCACGGGGGCGGAATCCTCCGTGACGGCGCACGCTTCTACTGGTACGGCGAACACAAAACCGGCGGCACTGCCGGGAATCTCGCCTGGGTGGGCGTCCACGTGTACAGCTCCGAGGACCTCATCAACTGGCGCGACGACGGCATCGCCTTCGACCTCCGCCAGAACGAGGGCGAGGTCAAAGCCGGCTGCGTTCTCGAGCGCCCGAAAGTACTGCGCTCCCCCGCCACCGGCAAATACGTGATGTGGTTTCACTTCGAATACGACAAGAGCTACAGCGATGCGATGCTCGGGGTGGCCGTGGCCGATGCGCCGACGGGTCCCTTCCGATTGCTGGGGGTGCGGCGCCCGAACCCCGGCATCTGGCCGGAGAACGTCACGCCCGAACTCCAGGACCCGGCGGTCATCTACGCCACCATGGCCGAATACAGCCATCTCGCCACTTGCGCGAACCCCTTGACGCCGCGCCTCTCCGTGCTCGGAATGGATTTTGAAACCGGCCAGCAGAGCCGCGACATGACCCTCTTCGCCGACGACGACGGGCAGGGGTATCTTCTCTACTCCTCCGAAAAGAACAGCACGCTCCATATCGCCGCCTTGACGCCCGACTACACCGATTTCAACGGGCGCTACCACCGGGCCTTCCCGTGGCGCTGGATGGAGGCGCCGGTGATTTTCAAACGCGGCGGCAAATACTATCTCATCGCTTCCGACTGTACCGGCTGGGCGCCCAACGCGGCCCGCAGCGCGGTGGCCGACCATCCTTTCGGCCCCTGGCGCGAGCTGGGGAATCCGGCGGTGGGCGACGGCGCCGACACCACCTTCGGGGCGCAGGGCTGCTTCGCCCTCAAGCTCTCGGAAGAGCGGATCATCTTCATGGCCGACCGCTGGAACCCCGAAAACGCCATCAACGGCCGCTACCTCTGGCTGGAAGTCGAATGGGAGGGCGAACGCCCGGTTCTCCGCGACACCCCCAACGCGCCTTCGCTCCTGAACTAATGCAAATTCGCAAAAAAAACGGCGACCGATTAAAAACCGGTCGCCATTTTTATTTTCCGAGAGGAAACAGGATCAGGCTTTGCGGCGCTTCAGGCAACGTCCGCCCAGCGCGCCGCCGCCGATCACCAGTGCCGCGATGATGCCGGGGAGCGGCTGTCCGGAGGTGGCGGATCTGCCGTCGCCGACGATAGTGAAGCCGATGCGGGTCCCGAGACCGGTCTGGGTGGTCTGGAAGTCAAAGGTGAACTGGCGGTTCCCGGCGAAGTCGCCGCCCTTTTCGACCGACATGATGAAAGGATCCTGCTCACTGAGGAGGACGCTGGAGTAACCGATCGCGCCGGAGGGTGCGGTCAGCCAGAAGCTGAGCTGGTCGCCGGCGTTGAAGTTGCCGAGGAGGTAAGCCGTCGAAGTCGAGGTCGAGGTCGAACCGTTGGCGTTGGTGATGGTGGAAGTGATCTGCTTGGCTTCGCCGGTTCCCACGATGCTGGTCTCGCCGTTGACTACGACGCCGTAATTCCCGGCGGTCATATTGAGCTTCTTGCCGAGGTCCTGACGATAATTGGCGACGGAGCTCATGATCCAGAGTTCGCCGGAAGAGTTGACCGAGAGGGAGTAGGCTTTCTGGTACCAGGGCCTGTCCGCGGTGATGACGGCGCCGACGCCGCCGGGCACGCTGGAGTTGGCCTCGGCGGTCAGAATGTCATACTGAGCGGCGGCGAAACCGGAAGCGCAGACGGCGAGGGCGAGGAGAAGGGCGAACTTTTTCATGATGATTCCTTACTATCGTTTAACAATTTGACTGAATATATGCTTTTCCCGATGCCAGGTTACAAAACAAGCCGGTTTTTTCGGGGGAAAGGTGGAAAAAGAAGGAATTTCGTGGTATCTTGGGAAACAGGCAAAAAAAATGGAGCGGGTGACCGGAGTCGAACCGGCGTCGCCAGCTTGGGAAGCTGGAGCATGACCGTTTTGCTACACCCGCATAACGAATGATAAAATATAACGCGTAAGAGACGCTTTTCAAGTTCGAATCATTGAATTCAAAGGATTATTCATGAAAAAAATCGTCGTTTCCCTGCTGATCCTGGGGGTTGCCCTGCTGGCCGGATGCCGCTCCGAAGTCGAAGTGCTGCCCTCGGAAGACCTCGAGGTCTTCAAGTTCTACCCGGAACTCATCCGCACCCTCCAGAACCCCAATCTCTCCCCCAGCAGCAAGGAGAAATACGAAGCCGCTCACGAAATCATTAAAAAGGTGGACTTCACCTTCACCCGCGAAGCCAAGACCCTCAACGACATTTTCTACCACGGCGACGCCATGATCGACCCCCCGAACAACCCCGAACACACCATCTCCTTCAACTATCAGTACGGCGACCGTTACGTCCGGCTCCGCTTCTTCATGTACCGCAATTTTGTCACGAGGGTGGAAATCACCGACAAATGACGCCTGCCGACGAAACGTTCATGCGCGCCGCCCTCCGCGAAGCGGAAGCCGCCGGGGCGGCGGGCGAAGTCCCCATCGGCGCCGTCGCGGTGAAGAGGGGGCGCATCATCGCCTCCGCCCGCAACCGGGTCGAAGAGAAGCATTCGGCCGCCTGCCACGCCGAATTTGAACTCCTCCACGCCGTCGAGGCCGAGATCGGCGACTGGCGCATGGAGGAGATCGACTTCTACGTCACTAAAGAACCCTGCCCCATGTGCTCCGGGATGCTGGTCAACGCCCGCGTCCGGCGGGTGGTCTTCGGCGTGGCCGATCCGCGCGCGGGGGGCTGCGGGGGGGCGCTCGACATTCCGGGCCACTCCGGCATGCTCTGGCGGGTGGAAACGATGGGCGGCGTACTGGCCGCCGAATGCGAAGCCCTGCTGAAAGAGTTCTGCCGCAAACAGCGTTCCCTCAAGCGCACGCCGCCCGGCGAAGCGGCGGTGCGGAACTTTTACGAACCGGCCTACGCTGCCAACCACCGGGACATCATGCGCGAAGTCTTCGGCGGCGATCTCGATTTCTGGTTCCGCGCCGGAAGGTGGGATCGCGATTACGAGAGCTGCGCCATCCGCGAACCCTCGGGGCGGATCATCGCCCACGCCGGAGCCTCGCTGCTGACGCTGCGGATCGGCGAAGCCGCCATTCCGGCGGTCGAGTGGAACGGCGTCGCCACCCGTCCGGAAGCGCGCGGGCGCGGACTCGCCCGGAAGCTGCTGGAGTTCCTGCTGGCGCGTCATCCGGAGCGGCCGGCCTTCCTCTTCGCCAATCCTGCCGCCCTCGATTTTTATCCGCGCTTCGGCTTCCGCCCCGTCGAAGACCGGCTGCCGGTCATCGACGCCCTCCTCCCCGGAACCAGCCGAAAACCGGTGCGGATCCCCCCTGCGAAGGCACAAAAGCTGTACGAAGAGAACCGGTTCCGCTATCGCGGCGTCGATGCCGAGGGGGCGCTCTCCCTGCGGCTCTTCCACCTCCTCGGGGACTGGCAGAAGAAGCTTTTCCTCCTCCGCGACGGGCTGGCGATCGCGGCGGAAGTTCACGGGGAAATCCTCCGGATCCACGACCTTTTCGGCCCCCTCCCCCCGGCGACCTGGGGGGAGCTGCAAGCCCTGCTCCCCTTCCCCGGCATCCGGCGCATCGAATTCGGCTTCGACCCGCCCTTCGCCGACGCTTCGGCGGAGATGGCGTTGCGAAAGGAAAGCCGCCATCTCTTACTTTATGGGGAATTACCGCTCCCGGAACTCTTTACCTTCCCAGAATCGCTTGAAACCTGACGCAATGACGTGTATATTAGCTGTTTAACCATATGAGGAAAATACCATGGCTTTTATATTGAACGATGAAATTTACCGGCGCGCGCTGGTTTCCACCGGGGACGCCGCCCTTCTCAACCGCTTCCGCCGCCTGGTCGCCGCGGGGAAACCGATCGTCTACGGCGCCATCGGCGGCTCGATCACCTCCGGAGCCAGCGCCACCACCTCCGGGAACCGCTACGTCAGCCGCATCGCCTTCGAACTTCAGAACCGCACGGCCTGCAAGCTGGTCAACGCGGGGATCGGCGCCACCGACTCCCGCTACGGCGCCATGCGCTGCGAAGAGCATCTGCTGCGCCATGCGCCGGACCTCATCACCATCGAGTTCGCGGTCAACGACATTAAAAACCCGGACTACCAGGCCTCCTACGAAGGGCTGCTCCGCCGTTGCCGCCAAGGTGCGCCCGACGCCCTCATCATTCTCCTCTTCACCCTCCGCGACGACGGCTTTTCGCGCCAGGACGATCAGATTCCGGCGGGGCGGCACTACAACCTCGCCATGCTCTCCTACCACAACGCGGTGTGGCCCGCGGTGCAAGCTGGGGAGATCGCCTGGAGCGACATCGCCCCCGACAACGTACACCCCAATGACATCGGGCAGCAGCTGATCGCCGACATGGTGCTGCGGCTGCTTTTTGAAGAAGCGGCTGCTCCGGAGGAACTGCCGGCGCCGCTGTGCCCCGAGTCGGCCGATTTCGAGACCGGCCGCGTCGTTCCCGCTTCGCGCCTCGCCATCAGCGCCAATAACGGCTGGACCTTCGAAAACGACCGTCTCGTGGCGGAGAAGCCGGGCAGCGAACTCACCTTTCAATTCACCGGCAGCGACTTTCACTTCGGCTTCGTCAAGTACGCCGGTGATCGCGGGCTGGTCGCCATCTCCATCGACGGCGAACCCGAACGGCTTTTCGACAGCTATTTCGAAGCTCCGGGCGACTGGCGCGGCGGGCACACCTTCCTCGAAGAGATCGCCCGCCACCGCGAGAACGGCCCCCACTCCGTCCGGGTGCGGCTCCTGCCGGAGCGTCATCCGAAAAGCGGCGGGCACCGCTTCGAAATCTCCTACTCCCTCTGCCGCTGAAGGCCCCCCATGTCGACCCCCTCTCCAGAAGTCCCCGGCTTCCAGCTCCTTTCGGAGCTGGGGCGCGGCAACAACGGCATCGTCTACCTGGCCCGGCAGCTCGCCCTCGACCGCGAGATCGCCCTCAAGGTGCTGCTGCCGGAGTTCGCCGCCGAGCGGGACTACGTCAAGGCCTTCCTCCACGAAGCGCGCCTGGCGGCCCGGCTCGACCACCCCAACATCGTCCAGGCCTACGACGCCGGAACCACCCCCGGCGGGGTCAGCTACTTCGCCATGGAGTACGTCAAGGGGCAATCGCTGGAGGCGATCCGCATGCGCCACCCGGAGCGCCTGAGCCTGCCCTTCCTCCTCGCGGCCTCCACCCGTCTCGCGGACGCGCTGGCCTACGCCTGGAGGCACTTCGGCATGGTCCACGGCGACATCAAACCCGACAACCTGATGATCCGCGAAGAGGATGAAACCCTCAAAATCACCGACCTCGGCCTGGCCTGCATCGGGGGAAAACGCTTCCACGGCGAAATCATGGCCACGCCGCTCTACGTCTCCCCCGAAGTGCTGAACCCCGAGCTGGGCAAAATCGGACCGGCATCGGATATCTACAGCTTCGGCGTGATGTTCTTCGAGTTGGCGACCGGCGCCCCCCCCTTCCGCGGCAACACCGAAGAGCTGCTGGAGTACCATCTCCACCGGCCGCCGCCCCCCATCCTCTCCTGCAACCCCGACCTCGACCCCCAGCTGGCGACGATGATCGACCACATGCTGGCCAAAAATCCGGCCGACCGGCCCGGGAACTGGGATGAAATCCGGCAATTCTTTCAGGAGACGCGGCGACGGCTTTTCCCGTCGAACCCGGTGCGCCAGACCATCCGGATCGAACCGCAGCCGGTCCGCCCCCCGGAATCAGGCAAAAAAAGCCACGCGCACTCCATTATCGCCGGCATCATCGCCATCCTGGTGCTGATCGCCGCCGCCACCGGGATCTACCTCACCTTGTTCACCCC
>JAVBRV010000334.1:0-9580 GCA_031547585.1 Victivallaceae bacterium | reverse complement strand
CCCCCGACTCGATCTCATTTCCCCTGTTCGCTGCTCGTCCGGGTGGGGGGGGCGGGGCCCGCCACGGTAACTTCTTGTCCCGCCAAAACCATGTGCCCTTTCCTTCCCCCGAGTCCCACGATCATGGCTTGAAAAAAGGGGGAAGTTTTTGGGTTAAGAAGGTTGTAAATGGTCGTGAAGGCGTTATATTGGTTTACTCGGGGTTGTCATTTTTGGGTTGGTTCGGGGGAACCGGGAATTCACTAGCTTGGGGAAGAGCGGGAATGTCGTCTTGTCGTGTGTTTTTCGTCGTCGTCGCGGCTATGTCGGCGTTGGTGGTTCGAGCTGAAACGGTTACCTATGATGAGAAGACCGGGGAGCCGATGGTCATCCGCACGGAGGAGGACGTTGAACGGGGGCGTGAAAACGTCCGCAACGTCGCCGAGGAGCTGTATGCGCTTCTGGCGGCCGATTCGCCGCGGCCGGATTCGATCCGCAAGTTGTCCGCTGCCGTGCCTGCTTATTCGAAGATCGTCAAGGGGCCGGAGAATCGTTCGACTTTGGTTTTCCGGCCTCGTTACACGGCCAGCAAGAAGATGTTCCGTGCTCTCGACGGCGTCACCAGCCCCCAGACTCTCACAGAACAGCTTGAAGAGCAGAACACGCTCGTCATCAGCGCCCCCAGCAATGAAATCGACGGTTATCTCGACGTCCTCAACGCCATGGACATCCCCTCCCCGCAGATTCTCATCGAAGCCAAGGTGGTCGAAGTGATGTTCACCGAGGGGATGCAGCGCAACCTCTCCTTCAGTTACGCCCGCGACGGGCACGGCGTCTTCCGGGCGGGGACCGAGGTTCCCGGCGCGAGTCCGCAGCCCAACCAGGGCGCCACCGGCGACTGGAGCTGGGCCAGCGGCGCCGACAACTTCAATGTCGCCTTCACCTGGCTTCTGACCGCCCAGGACGCGCGGGTTCTTTCATCGCCCAACATCCTTATTTCGCGCAACGAAACCAGCCGCATCGTCACCGGCGAAGACCTGCCGATCCAGCAGGCGAACAGCACCGGCAACACTTTGCAGATGAGCACCACCTTCAAACGGGTTGGCGTCACCCTCGAAGTCGAACCCAACATGGTCAACCGCGACAACGTGACTCTGCGCGTTTTCCCGCAGGTATCGAACGTGATCCGTTATGAAACCATTCCCGTCACCGAGACGACCAACTACCCGGTGCCGGTGATCGCCATCCGCAGCGTCGAAACCAAGCTCAGGATGCACGACCGCCAGGTGGTTATGATCGGCGGGTTGTACAGCAGCCGCGTCTCCCTTCAGCAGCAGCGGATTCCGGTTCTGAGCGACCTGCCGCTGGTCGGCGAGCTTTTCACCGGCAAGAATTACTCCAAGGAGATGACCCAGCTTCTATTCTTCCTCAAGGTCCACATCATCAACCCCGAAGACCTCCCCTCGGGCGTCGTCGCCGACCCCGAAACCACCGCCCGCACCAGCGAACGCCTCGGCGACATCATCGAATCGCTCGAAACCACGCCCGAACGGCATACTTCGATCGAGAACCTCGCCAAAGAACTGATCGGACCCGAAAAACGCAGCCGTGAACAGCTCGAAGCCGAACGCCTCAAGAGCGAGCGCCTTGTCGAGCCGGATATCGCCCGCGAACGAAAACTCGCCGAAGAAGAGGCCGCAAAACAGGTGACGCCGTGAAATTCAGATTCACCGCCGGAAAAATCCGGATCCTGGTTTTCCTGCTCCTCGCCGGCGGAGCCGCCGCCTTCTACTTCGGCTACTACCAGCCGATGAAGAAGCGCGCCGCCGCGGAGGCGGCCCAGAAGCTCGCCCTCGACGGCGGCGATATGGACCGCACCTATAAGATCCGGCGCGACGACCTCTCCATCGGCCTCCTCCAGGGGGGCTACGTCAACGCCAGCCAGAAGCACAAGCTGTCGCTCCAGGCGAGCTACAAGACCCGCCTGCTCTGGGTGATCGACGAAAACACCAAGGTCAAAGAGGGCGACCTCCTCGCCAAATTCGAGACCGACAGCCTTCAGGAGCAGATCGAGGGCTTCGAAATCGAACTCGACAACCTGAAAAAAGAGCTGGACCTCGCGTTCGAGTCGGAGAAAATCCTCCTCAGCACCAACGCCGCCGACCTTCAGAACGCCAATGAGAACCTGCTCCAGGCCGAAGACGCTCTCCGCAAGTACCGTCGCTTCGAACGGGTCGACAAACGCGACTCCCTTGAGCTCGCCATCACCAACGCCGAAAGCACCCTCGCCACCGCCAACACCGGCTACACCACCACCCGCGACTCGGTCATCGAGACCAAAGAGGGTGAGGACCCCGATGAAAAGCGTCGCCAGCTCCTCCAGAAAGCCCAGGTCGAGGTGGATAAAGCGACCAACAGCCTCGAATCGGCCGAAAACAACCGCAAAGTCTTCCGCCGCTACGACCACCCGAGCAAAATGACCCGCCTCAGCAACGCCCTTGAACAGGCGAAGCTGACCCTGCAGAAAACCCGCATCTCCTGCGATTCGAAGGTGGTGCAGCAGAAGAAGACCATCGACAACCTCCGCCGCCGCATCCGCCGCACTGCCGACCAGCTCGCCCGCCATCAGGAGTACATGACCATGATGGAGTTGAAGAGTCCGGTCGAGGGGGTGGTGATCTACGGCGACCCCGACCGCCGCTGGGGCAACATCGACATCAAGCCGGGCATCGACGTCAACAAGGGGCAGGTACTTCTCACCATTCCTGAAATGTCCAACCTGGTGGTCGATTTCGACCTGCCCGAGCAGTACCGCTCGAAGGCGAAGCTCCGCGACCGCGCCGTGATCTACCCCGATTCGCTGCCGGGGCAGCGCTTCACCGGGGCTATTTCACACATCGACACCCTGCCCGTCAACCTGGTCAGCTGGGACAGCGCCTCACCCAAAATCTACAAGTCGAAGGTCAAGCTCGACAAACAATCCGAGCGGCTGGTCAACGGCATGAGCGTCCAGATCAACGTGGTGACCAAGGTGATCCCGAAAACCCTCTTCGTCCCGGTGGAAGCCGTCTTCGAAGAGAACGACCGCTTCTTCGTCTACCGCGGCTCCCTCACCGGCATCAAGGAGGTCGACGTCAAGATCGGCGAATCGAACGACAACTTCGTCCAGATCCTCGAGGGGCTCGACGAGGGAGACGTGGTCTACCTCTACCGGCCCTACCAGAAGAAGGATTGATCCATGAACCGGACACTGTGCCGCGACATCGTCCGGCTGGTCGACATCCGCAAGACCTACTACTCCGGAGAGCTGGAGGTCCCGGTGCTGAAAGGCATCGACGCCACCGTCTGCCGCGGCGAATTCGTCGGCTTCATCGGCACCTCCGGCAGCGGTAAATCGACTCTCCTCAACATCCTCGGCATGCTCGACGTGCCCACCGGCGGGGAGTACTTCCTCGAAGATATCGAAGTCGGCGGACTCACCGACGTCGAACAGGCGACCATCCGCAACCGCAAAATCGGCTTCATCTTCCAGAGCTTCAACCTTTTCCCGCATCTCTCCATCGAGCAGAACATCGAAGTCCCCATGCTCTATGCCCGGGTCCCCGGGCGGCAGCGCCGGAGCCGCGCCCTCGAGCTCGCCAAACGGGTCGGGCTCAGCCATCGCCTCGGCCACCGGCCCACCCAGCTCTCCGGCGGCGAATGCCAGCGCGTCGCCATCGCCCGCGCCCTCAGCAACAGCCCCGCCTTCATCCTCGCCGACGAACCGACCGGCAACCTCGACGAGAAAACCGCCGGCGAAATCATGAACTTCTTCCACGAATTGAACCGCGAACAGGGCGTCACCATCGTCATGGTCACCCACAACCCCGCCCTCGCGCCGCACTACGATAAAATCATCCGCCTCCGCGACGGACGCATCGACAACACCCTCTTCGAGTGGGAAGCGAAAGAAGGCCGGCCATGATGCTCGCCCGCGATCTCTTCCGCATGTCGCTTCACAACCTTCTCCTGCACAAGGTCCGGTCGATTCTGACCTCGCTCGGCGTCATCTTCGGCGTCGGCAGCGTCATCGCCATGCTGGCCATCTCCGAAGGAGCCAAACGCCAGGCCCTCGCCCAGATCGAAGCGATGGGCATCGATAAAATCATCCTCTTCTCGAAACGCCCACCCGTCGACGGCAAAAGCGAAGGCTCCGACAACACCAGCGTCATCGAACGCTACGGACTCACCCAGCGCGACGCCCAGCACATCGCCCGCATGGATAACGTCGCCCAGATCACCACCCTCTTCGACGCCCGCAAAAAGGTCCTGAAAGGACTCGAACGCACCGAAATCAAACTGATCGGCTGCGACTACCGCTTCCTCGCCGACACCCCCGCCCGCATCGAAAAAGGACGCTGGTTCTCCCCCGCCGACTTCCAGAACGAAGTCAACATCTGCGTCATCGGCAAAAACGTCAAGCGCCGCCTCTTCACCATCGGCAAAACCGACGTCGTCGGCGGTACCATCCGCGTCGAAGACGCCGTCTACACCATCGTCGGCATCGTCGAAAACGAATACGCCACCCAATACCCGGAAGTCGGCGACATCAACGACATGATCCTCATCCCCATGGCCACCGCCCGCGCCCGCTTCAAAGATTACGCCGCCTACCGCGAAGGACGCCAATACAAAATCATCCGCATCGAATACGACCTCATCTTCGTTAAAGTCGCCGACACCGAATACATCGACAACACCGCCAAACGCATCTCCGGATACCTCGGCAAAATCCACTCCGACACCCGCGACTGGGGTATGGACGTCCCCCTCGAGCTCCTCAAGCAACGCGAACAAACCCAGAACATCTTCACCATCGTCATGGGCTCCATCGCCGGAATCTCCCTCGTCGTCGGCGGCATCGGCATCATGAACATCATGCTCGCCAGCGTCTACGAACGCCGCAAAGAAATCGGCACCCGGCGCGCCCTCGGCGCCCAGAAATCCGACATCCTCCTTCAATTCCTCATCGAAACCGTCTTCCTCACCAGCTCCGGAGGCATCCTCGGCATCATGGTCGGCGTCGGCATCGCCCGCGCCATCACCTACTACTCCACCATGCCCACCATCTACTCCCTCTGGAGCATCCTCCTCTCCCTCGTCATCTCCAGTCTTGTCGGCGTCATCTTCGGCACCTATCCCGCCTACAAAGCCGCCCAGCAAAACCCCATCACCGTCCTTCGCGCAGAGTAATATAGCTATCAAACGGTTTTCTCTGGGGCGGCCCCCCTTGACCCGACGTACTGGGGGAACCTCCAAACGGCATCAGTCGGCCACTCTCCCCGCTTTTTTGCGGGGAGAGGGCAAGCCCGCATATTGCAGCCGGTCGCGCCTTGAGCAATCTTTTGAGCTCATCAACTTACAAAAGCCTCGCCGATAACTTGTTATCGTCTGTGGTTTTGCAACTTGTTGATTCTCAAAATCTTTGCTCAATGCATCGACCTTTTCAATATGCGGGCTAACAGTTCCTACTGCCAAGTCTGTAACGGACTTTCACCGTCAAGTTATCGCCCAGGCCGGGCGTACGTGGCGCAAATAGAAGCTGCCGTCGGCAGCCTCTATTTGCGGAGGGGGGTAAAGTAAGGCAGGGTTGTTGGCCCTGCCTTATTTGTGTTCTTTTTGTGGAGGAGCTTGAAAAAGGGGCGGCGCGGGGGTATTTTTCTAGGGATGGAGAGATGATGGGAGGGGATTATGGTTGAAAGCTATTGGCGCGGAAATTTTTGTGTGGAGGTTCATCCGGCTCCGGGAACATTGGTGATTTTCGGGGCTTCGGGCGATCTGGCCGCGCGCAAGTTGTATCCGGCGTTGTTCCGTCTCTTTCGTCGAGGTTTGTTTCACGAGGAGTCGCGGATCGTCGGCTGTGCGCGCACCTCGTATGACGACGATGCTTTCCGCACCCATATCGCCGGTCACCTCGATGGGAGTGAAGAGGAAAAGGCGGAGTTTCTGCGGAAGCTCTATTATTTTTCGGGTGAATATGATGATTCCCTTTTTTATCACCGGCTCGGGGAGCGTCTTTGGGAATTGGAGAACGGCGCGGAACTCCCGCAAAACCGCACCTTTTACCTGGCGACGCCGACGGATCTGTACCCGTCATTGGTTCGCGAACTCGGCGGCTCCGGACTGCTTCGGGAGGAGCCGGGGGCTCCCTGGCGGCATGTGATTTTCGAGAAGCCCTTCGGCCATGATCTGGAGTCGGCGCGCGAGCTGGACGCTTTTCTGCACCGTTATCTCGAAGAGGAGCAGATTTACCGAATCGACCACTATCTCGGCAAGGAGACGGTGCAGAATATTCTGATGCTCCGCTTTGCGAATCTGATTTTCGAACCCTTGTGGAATGCGCATTACATCGACCACGTCCAGATCACCGTGGCGGAGACGCTGGGGGTCGAGCGGCGGGCGGGCTATTACGACCGGACGGGGCTTTTGCGCGACATGTTCCAGAATCACATGCTGGAGATGCTGTCGCTGGCGGCGATGGAGATGCCGTCGGCGTTCACGCCGGAGGCGATTCGCGATGAAAACATCAAATTGATCCGTTCGATCCGCCCTTTCGACTGCAAGTGCCTGCCGGAACAGGTGGTTCGGGCGCAGTACCGGGGCTACAGGGGCGAACCCGGAATCCCCCCCGGTTCGCAGACGGAAACCTATGTCGCGGCGCGTCTTCAGATCGACAACTGGCGTTGGGCGGGGGTGCCGTTTTACCTGCGTTCGGGTAAGAAGCTGGCGGCGAAAAAGAGTGAGATTGCGATTGTCTTCAAGCACATTCCGCACTCGATTTTCGCGCCGATCCGTTCGAAGGAGATGCAGCCGGACGCATTGATTTTGAAGGTCCAGCCGGATGAGGGGATCGAGCTTTGCATCCAGGCCAAGCAGCCGGGACCGAAGCTGTGCATGGGGGGATTGGGGTTGAATTTCTCTTATTCCAGCTTGCCGGGCGGGGAATTGTTTGAGGCGTACGACCGTTTGCTGCTGGATGCGATGCTGGGGGATCAGACACTGTTTTTACGGAGCGACGTGATTGCCGAGGGGTGGAAATTGTTTACGCCGCTTCTGGAGATGTGGGGGGATTGCCCGCTCGAGGAGTACGAGCCGGGGTCGGAGGGGCCGATGGAGGCAGAACGACTGCTGCTGCGGGAAAACCGCGAATGGCGGGCAATTTAATTACGAATTACGAATTAAAAAAGTATTAATCTAAAAAAAATAGACCGCGAAGCGGTCGTGCGCACCCGGCCGAGCCGGGACGCAGTCCAGCGCGCGGACAGCGCTGGTCGCTTGCCGAAAGAATTTTCGGCAAGCGAAACGCGGCCAATCTGGTAGTACCAACCGGCGGAGCGCTGCCGATAAAAGACGGCGAAGCCGGTCTTTTATCGTGCCGCAGCGCGCGGAGCCGCAGCCGGAAACGGTGAGCCTTTCGCGCCCGGCCAGATACCCTCTCGCCCAATCGGGCCGTTCGAAACACGATAACCAAAATCACGGAGAACCATAATGATCAAGACCGTCGTCGTCGGAGCCGCGGGCCGCATGGGCCGCCGGCTGGTTGCCAATATCATGGAGAGCCGGACCCTGGAGCTGGCGGGAGCGACTGAATTCATCGACTCCCCCTTCCTCGGCGCGGATGCGGGCGAAGTGGCGGGCGTCGGCAAGGCGGGGGTTCCGATCACCGCTGCGCTGGAGCCGTTGCTGGCGCACGCCGATGCGGTCATCAACTTCGCCACCGGCGGCATTCTGGAAAGCGCGCGCCTCGCCGCCGAGAATAACTGCGCCATCATCATCGGGACCACCGCCCTCACCCCGGCGGATAAATCCGGACTCGCCACGCTTGCCGCTTCCGGCGCGCGCATTGTCGCGGCGTACAATATGAGCGTCGGCGTGAATTTGCTGTTCAAGCTGGTTCGCGAAGCCGCCGCCGCCCTCGGACCCGATTACGATGTCGAAATCATCGAAATGCACCACAACCAGAAAAAAGACGCTCCCTCCGGAACCGCCGTCCGCCTGGCCGAAGAGGTCTGCGCGGTGCGCGGCTGGAAGTATGATGAAGACGTCCTCCACGGCCGCGAAGGCATGGTCGGCGCCCGTTCCAAGCATGAAATCGGCATGCACTCCATGCGCGGCGGCGACGTTGTCGGCGATCACACCGTCGTCTTCGCCGTCAACGGCGAGCGCGTCGAACTGACTCACAAGGCTTCCAGCCGCGACACCTTCGCCCGCGGAGCCCTGCGCGCCGTCGAATTTCTGCATACCGCCGAGCCCGGATTGTATGACATGCAGGATGTGCTTAAACTCAATTAGGTTGAAAACTTGAAATTATTTTTGAGTTGCTTTGACATGGATTTTTTTCTTTTCCCGCAGAGCGATACAGAGTATCGCGCGAGGACAAAAGGAAAAAATACATTCAAAGCGGCCAAAAAGAATTCAAGTTTTTAACCTGATTGAGTATACTTAAATAAGCATCACCAGCGAACCGGCGACGATGAGAAGCGCCCCGGCGATCACCGTCGGCGTCGCCGGTTCGTGAAAGATCAGAATCCCGAGAAAAACCGTAATCGCCACGCTCAGCTTATCCAGCGGAGCCACCCGCGAAACATCCCCCGCCTGAAGCGCTTTGAAGTAGAACAGCCACGACAATCCGGTCGCAATCCCCGACAGCACCAGAAATGTCAGGTTGCTCGCCGTCAAGCTCTTCCACTTGATTCCGCCGCTGGAAAAGACAATTCCCCAGGTCAAAAAAAGAATCACCAGCGTTCGGATCGCCGTAGCCAGGTTCGAATCCACACTCCGGACCCCCGCCTTCGCCAGAATTGCCGTCAGCGCCGCAAACACCGCCGACAAGAGCGCATAGTATTTCCACATATCCGTTACCCTTTCCCCCCCTATCATATCGCAGCACCCGGCAGAATGCAAGTGCATCCGAAAGGATTTTACCCGCTTCTGCTTGCAGACGGTTTTCTCCGGGCCGGCCCGGCCCAGAGAAAACCGTGGTTATCGGCGACCGAAACGTTTCTCCAACTCTTTGAGGGAGAGTGTAATCATGGTCGGGCGACCGTGGGGACAGAGGGTGCCTTGACGACAGGCTTTGAGACGGCGGAGGAGTTCGCCGGCTTCGCCGGGGGTTAATTCGTCCCGGGCTTTGACGGCGGCATGGCAGGCGGCGCGGGCGACATATTCCAATTCCACGGGGATGCGGCTGTTTTGATTTTCCAACAATTCCAGGAGCATATCCGGAATCAATTCCGCGTAATTCCGTTTGGTCGGCAGGTGCTGGGGGGCGGCGTTCAACATGACGGTGCCGCTGCCCATGGGTTCAAAGTCGAAGCCGAGGACTTCGAAGAACTTCCGGTTGCGCAGCAAGAGGGAAGTAAGCGGCAGGGGCAGCTCCAGGGTTTCGGGGAGCAGCAGCGCCTGACTTGAGGCGCCGCGCCGCGCGGCGGCCAGCAGCTCTTCGAAGAGAACCCGTTCATGCGCCGCGTGCTGATCGATCAATACCAGCCCGAAGCGGCCGGCGGCCAGAATGTAGGTGTGGTCGTATACCCCGAGCACCTCTTCCGGCCAGTCGCCGCTG
>JAVBRV010000424.1:0-3373 GCA_031547585.1 Victivallaceae bacterium | reverse complement strand
GATCGATTACGTTTACTCCCCCGAACAGCAGGAAGAGGTCGCCGCGCTGACCGACCTCCGGAGGCCGGAATACTTCACCAAAGAGGAACTGGTTGGAATCGGCGGCTGCGATGCCGAGGTGATTTTCTCCACCTGGGGCATGCCCGCTTTCTCCGAAGAGGAGATCGCCCGGCTGCTGCCCAGCCTGAAAGTGGTCTTTTACGGTGCGGGCGCCACGGACGCCTTCGTTCGCCCCTTTCTCAAGCGGGGGGTCAAGGTGGTCAGCGCCTGGCAGATGAACGCGATCCCGGTGGCGGAGTTCTGCCTCGGCCAGATCATTCTGGCGCTCAAGGGGTTCTTCCGCAACACCCGCGAATTGACGGGGCCGGACATGTGGCGGCGCGACGGCGCTTTCACCGGTCCCGGAGCCTATGGTGAAACCGTCGCCCTGATCGGCGCGGGGGCGATCTCGGCGCACCTTCAGGAGCTTTTGAAGCCTTTCCATGTCAAGGTGCTGGTGATCCCCTCCCGCCCCGAGCGGCGCACGGTCAGCCTGGAGGAGGCTTTCAGCAAGGCCTTCATCGTCAGCAACCACCTGCCGGACCGCAAGGACAATATCGGCGTTCTCAACCGCGAACTTTTCCAGAAGATGCGTCCCGGCGCGGTCTTTATCAACACCGGGCGCGGCGCCCAGGTGGATGAGGCCGGATTGATCGAAGTCATGGAGGCGCGCCCCGACCTCACCGCGCTGCTCGACGTCACCCACCCCGAGCCGCCGGTCGCCGGGTCGAAGTTCTATACGACCCCCAACATCCAGCTCTCCAGCCACATCGCCGGTTCGCTGAATGACGAGGTTCACCGCATGGCCGCCTGCGTGATCGGGGAGTTCCGCCGCTTCGAGGCGGGCGAACCCTTGCAGTACGAAGTCGACGAATCGATGCTGCTGACCAGCTGCTGAGGTTGGTATGGACATCCAGTTCCTGGGAACCGGCGCGGCCGACTGGGATTGGTCGCGCTTTGGGGATTCGGAGATCCGCGGCAGCTCGGGGACGCTCCTTGGCGGGCACATCCTGATCGACGCCGGGGACACCGGTTTCGGCAATTTGACCCGCTTCGGCGTCGACCCCGGGGCAGTCACCGATCTTCTCGTCACCCACTCCCACCGCGATCATTTCATGCCGGGGGAGGTCCGGCGAATCGCCGAAGCGCCGCGCCGGGAACCGTTGCGGCTGTGGGCCTTGCCGCAGGCGCTGGCGCGGATTCCCGATGGGCTTTGCGACAAACGTCCTTTGGGGAAGGGAGATACTTTCGATCTCGGCGCGCTTCACTTCACCGTCCTCCCGGCGAACCACACGGTGGAGGACCTGGGGGAGGAGTGCTTCCACTTTCTGGTGGAAGCCGGGGGGAAGCGCCTGCTGTACGCGCTGGACGGCGGCTGGCTGACCGCATTGACGCGGCGGATGCTGACGGATAAACCCCTCGATATGATCGTCTGGGACGCCACCTCCGGCAACACCTGCGGCGACTGGCGCTTCGCCGAGCACAACGATCTCGCGATGATCGACCGGATGCGCCGGGGCCTCGAAGGGCTGGGGCTGATCGGCCCCGGCACCACGCACGTTTTCAACCACATCGCCCGCACCCTCTGGCCGGAGAGCGCCAACGAGCGCCGACAGCTGGCCGAGCGTTTCGGCGGCGTCCTCACCTTCGACGGGCTGGAGCTTTCGCTGTAGCGTTTACTTTTTACCGCTCCAGCACGTCAGGGCGTAATTGTTGAATTTCAGGCCGGACTGAAGTTTGGCGACATGGCCATCCAGATACAGGATGTTGAGAGTGCGTCCGCCGCTGTGGCGCATTTCTTCATTCTCACCATAATCAAGGAGATCGGTGTTGCCGGAAGCCGTGCGCTCGGCGGGACGCAGCAGGCCGGTCATCCGCTCCCGGTTGAGCGTGGCGCTGGCCCATTCGCCGGTTCTTTTTCTACCCGAATCCGCCATGGCAAAGGTTTGGGTGGGATATTTCTGACGTTCGATTTTGGTCCGCTGCGTATTGCTGGTCAAGGTGTTCAAGTTCGCCTGCGTCATGGAGATATTGGCATTCAGCGTATACGTCATAATCACCGTATAGTCGCCGCTGTTTTTGGTAACCCGGGCGGACGGGCAAGCGTAAATGGTTCCGGGGAAAGGCGACAGGAGTTGCATTTCTCCGCCGCTCCGCCGGTCGTTTTCGAGATGGCGGCGGTACAGGAAATACCAGTATCCCTCTGCATCCGAGGCCGCCGGATTGCCGGATGGCAGAGGCAGATATCCCCCGTACGCGTCGGTATAAAACTGCGTCAGCCGGCCGAGTTGCCCCAGATTGGAGGTGCACTTGGCGTTCCCCGCCGTATCGCGGGCCCTCGACAGCGCCGGGAGCAGGATCGCGGCCAGAATGGCGATAATCGCGATCACGACCAGGAGTTCAATGAGGGTGAAAAAAGACCGCTTCATATCCATGACACTGTTCCTTTCATTTTGTCTACACTGTACAGCATAGAGCGAAGAATTCAATAGCTGATTTCAAAGATCGAACTGCCGTATTGCAGGAGGGAGGTATCGATGGTCAGTTGCAATTTGCCGTCCTTCACCGAGACCGGCAGTTTTCGGGCGCGTTCGCCGTTGAAGTGAAGTGCGTAGACTTCCGGCGTTTGGCTGCGGCCGTTGGCGAATTCGGCGTCCAATTTGACCGTTTCAATGAGGGCCGGGTAGTTGCCGGATTCGTAGCAGACGCGCTGCTCCCGGTCGTTGAAAATCTGCCCGGTGTTGAAGGCGTTCGTTTGCACGAAAAGGAGGAGTTTATCCGCCTCCTCCAGGCTCTTTACGCCGTCGTTCGCGGCGATCGTCACCGCGCCCGGGCGCGAGAACGAGCGGATATGCAGGCGTTTGAGAGCGACCGGCTCATCCTTCTTAAGTACTGCTCCTTCCAGGCGCGGCGTCACGACCTGAAAGCGTTTTTCCGCCGTGTCAAGTTTGATTTCGCCGGTTTCGCTCTCGTAGACGCCGCGGGCGGGGTCGCTGACGTTCGACCGGGGCAGTATCCCCGCCTGCCGGAGTCTGGCGAACAAGTCCGGGGCAAGACCGGCGCCGTCGGTACTGGCGGCGACATACCACTGCGACACCAGGAGGTAACTGAACTCTTTCGGTTCGAAGGTCAGCGACGGTTTGAACTCTCCGACTTTGCTGAACGGTTTACCCTCCCGGTAACTTACGCCGAGCCGGGTGACCAGGGCCAGCTTCGCATAGTCGTCGGAAATCGCCGAAAGGTAGTTTTCGGGAAACATGTTTTCATTTTTTAGCGCCAGCTCGACGGAGTGGGGCGCGGTTTTCACATCGCCGCGCAGATAGATCAGGGCGGT
>JAVBRV010000285.1:0-15068 GCA_031547585.1 Victivallaceae bacterium | reverse complement strand
AGAGCGAACGGCCGATGCTGCCGGTAGGCAGGGTATCGAGCATGGTCTTGGTCTGCGTCAGCAGCGAGCGCCACTCCTCCGGTTGCAGATGCCACTGCATGAGGCGCCGGATGCTCTCCTTATTGAAGAAGGGCAGATCGTACCACGGATGCGAGTCGCGCATGACCGAGTTGGTGAACATGAAATAATCCGGGAACTTCTCAACGCGTTCACGGATGCGTTTCAGCTGCCAATCGATGACGATGTCGGAGGGAAGTTTGAAGGTTTTCAAATACGCCTCATACTGTTCCCCGGTCAACATGCCGTCGTGTACCGGCCAGGTATACTGAAACGCCGATTCGAAACCGGCGCTTTGAAAAAGAGGTAAAGAGTCGAGGGGTTCGTTATGCATGCCGCTGAAATGGAGTCCGGCGAAGCCCTCGCGGCGCATGATCTCCCGGGCCTTCTCCAGGGTTTCGGCGCAGCGCTCCGGACCGCCGAGCGCCTTGATGAAATCACGGAATGCATAGACGAAAACGATGATTTTGCCGTCGGGCATTTTCTGGTAATTCTCCCGCCGGAAATAGTTTTCGACCCAGAACGGCAGGACATGGTTGAGAAAGTCTTCCGGCCCGTCGGCGATTCCCCAGCGGCTGGACTGACACTCGAACATGATGGCGAACTTCATCATACTTTGATAGCGGGCATGAAACAGGCCGTCGTGGAGTGCATAGCTCAGCCGCAGTCCCTCCCGGGTGACCGGTAGCCCGAGATTGCTCTGATACCGGTACCAGCAGTAGATAAAGCAGTTGATGCCGTGTTCGACGGCCCATTTGATCTCCCAGTCGGTGACTTCCGGGTTGGCCTCATCGTAATAGCCGAGAAGCGGGGTGCGTTCCGGATACGTCCGCAGGTCGTCGAAACCGTTATGGAGGCCGGATTTGCCCTTCTTCCACCCCGGGTAATAGTGGCAGGCGATGGTGCGGTCGCAGGAAACCGGCTGCGGTTCCGGCACATAATGGCAAACCTTCGGATATTTCATCGTTCCTCCTGTTCGTTTGAAATTGAAACTATATGTACTATAGCCTCGCGGACGGGGTTTCCTATGGTATATTTCCGGTGAACCGCATGGATTCCCGGTTATCTTGAAATTTACAATTTGCAGACACCGTTTCATCGACTATATTATACTCAATCAGGTTAAAAGCTTGAATTCTTTTTGGCCGCTTTGAATGTATTTTTTACTTTTGTCCTCGCGCGATACTTTGTATCGCTCTGCGGGAAAAGAAAAAAATCCATGTCAAAGCAACTCAAAAAGAATTTCAAGTTTTCACCCTAGAGCCAATTTCAAAAATCATTCCGGCGGCTTTCATCGCCCTCGTCAAGGCTGAAACCGGGAGCGATTTAAGCGGTTACCTGCTGGGTAGCCGCTCAAATCTACCCGGCTCCATCCTTGGCGATGCCGATAAAATCCACTCGAACTGATTTTTGAAATTGGCTCCCTAATTGAGTATAAACGGTATGAAGAAAAGCAAACTCATGATTTACCGGCGGGACGCCTACTTTACGCAGGCTCTCCCGATCCTGGTGCGCTGTGCCCGGCATCTGGTCCGCAGTGCAGAGGACCAGAACGAACTGCGTCATTGCCGTGAATTCTGGGAGGTCGCCTATGTTATTGAGGGCGAGGGGAATTTGCTGCTTAATGAGCTGAAATATCCGGTCAGGCCTGGCTTCGTCATGCTGATGCACCCGGATGATATGACCAATCTGCAGAGTTCCGTACAGATCGTCTCTTTGCAGGTGCTCTTCAAGCTGGAGTGGATCGTCTCGGATCTGAAGCGTTTTGACGCCGATCCCTTTTTCGAGGTTTTCCGGCAGCGCTTCGACCCGGAGCGCTCGGTGAATCATGCGCTGCTGCATGTTCAGACCGGTACGCGGGAGATTCAGCGGCACCTGACAGCCATGCTGAGTGAATTCCGGCGCAACGACAGCCAGTCATTGGAACTGCTGCGCTGCATGCTTCTGGAATTGCTTCTCCGGCTTTCGCGCCTGGCCGACCGCGCCTGGCAGAAGAAGCGCCGCGACGACGCGATCCGGCAGATCCGGCAGTATCTGCGCGAAAATTTCGCGGGGAAGCCGGACTGCGCCAAACTGGCCGCCGAGCTTGGGTTCAGCCGCAACTATCTTTCGGATTTTTACAAGCGGGAATCCGGCGAAACCATCAGCGACACGCTGAAGATGCTCCGCCTGACGGCTGCCGCCAGGCGGTTGGCGAACTCCAATCTCCCAGTCAATGAAATTGCCGCGAAATGCGGTTTCCCCGATCCGGCGAACTTCTATCGCTTTTTCAAGCGCCGGTTCGGGGTCTCCCCGGGGGAATATCGAGCTTTGCGTTCAACGGAATCGTAAAATCCGGGTTTCGAGGGGGAGCCAGGTGAGCGGGAGCCGCTTGCCGTCAAAGGGAACGGGTTTCCACTCGCCGTCAGGGTCGAGCCGGTGAACTTGGGTGATTCCTTCGGGGACGCCCGCCAGCTCCAGCTCTTCCAGAAAGTCGAGGCCGGTGTTGAGGATGGCGAGGAGCCAATCGTCGCCGATCCGGCCCAGCTTCATCATGATTTCGGCGTCGCCGGGGTAGTAAAAGGCGGGCCGGAGCAGCCGGATCAGTTGCCGCTTGCGGCTCTGATTCAGGTACGAGAAGGCGCTGATGCCGAACGATTCGACGTAGGCGGCGAGAATGGTGAGGCGGCCGAAACGGAAACAGCCGGGAGCGAGCGCTTCCGGCTGGCCGGCGAGGGGATTGGCCTGCCGGTACAGGGTGCTTTCGACCACCGTCCCCTCCACCGGCAGGAGTTCGGCGTAGCGCGCCAGATTGGCCGCCGGAATCATTTCGCCGTGATCGGTCTTTTCAAAAGAGACCTTGCGTTCGAGGGGGACGGCCGATTGGCAGCCGATGCGGGCGGCGAAGCCCCGCGCGGCCAGCGCCACGGCGGCGGAACCGTCGAGCAGCGCCGGTTTCTCCAGCAGCTCCGTCAGCTCGTCGTCGGCGAGCTCATCGACGACCCGGGCGGAGAGGAGAAGAGGGCCATTATCCGTGCCGCGGGCGTAGCGGTAGGGAATGCCGAAGCGCCCGAAAAGCTCCCCCCAGTCGGGGAGCGGAGCCGCTTCCCAGGCGCGGGGACGGCCGGTGAGCGGTGAGACCGCCCCCTCCCAGACCGGATCGAGGGCGGCGAGCGCCCGGTAGCGCGGCATGTTTTTCATCAGCATTTTCCCGTAGGCTTCGCCGGATTCGGGTTCGAAAAACCGGGTGCGGGTCAGCCAGAATTTCCCCCCTTTGCAGCCGTCGAGCAGCGACCAGGTGAGCTGGACGTTCATCATCGCGGCCGAAGTGGAGTAACGGTTGTGGGGGAAGGTGTCCGGTTCGGCGAGAATCTCGAAGTCGCGGGGGAGAATGTCGATCTGCCGGGCGCCCTGAAGCCTCCAGGGGGAGAGCCGCCGGGGGGAATCATTCAGGTAGAGCGCGTTGTTGATGCGCACCATCGGCGCCTGCCCGGGGGCGGCGAGCGCGCGGGCGATGGCGGGGGCGTGCGGCACATCGGCGGTACAGGTGCAGAAGCTCCCGGGAATGCCGGGGTCGGTCTCGTCAATCGCCCGGCGGAACCGCCGGGCGAGCCGGGTGAGCGAATCTTCGAGCAATCGGTCGTAGCGGACGGCCAGCGCCGGATCGGCCGCCAGGGCTTTCAGCAGGCTTTCGCGGTCGTAGTTGCCGCCGGTCCGGCGGTTGAATTCGGCGAGATGCAGGGGGCAGAAGCAGCCGTCCCGCCCGGAGAGCAGCCGGAAGTCGTCGTCCACCATGAAGAAGTCCGGCCGGAGCGCGGCGAGGCGGCGGACCGCGTCTTCCAGATAGTCGCCGAGCTCTTCGCCGAGGGGGCAGAACATGGCGGGCGCATTGCCGTCCGGGCGCACGATCCGCTGCAGCGCCGGGGGCGAATCCTGCACCCAGCCGTGGCCGATGGTCGATTGCAGGAGGATTCCCACCGGCAGCCCGCTGCCGGCGAGCCGCTCCCGGAAGCGCAGAAAGCGTTCGGCGAGGATTCCCGCCTTGTCGAAGAGCGGATTCCCTTCGGGGACCAGGGAGAAGATGAAGGCGGTTTCGGTGATCGCCCCCTCCCGGTAGAGCCGGATCTGCTGTTCCGAGAGGGAATCGATGGCTTCGACGAGAAGGGGAACAATGTTCAGGCTTCGCATGAGAGAACTCCGGGTTACTTTTTGAAGCGAAGAATGCGGGTTTCGAGGGGGAGCCAGGGAAGGTTGATCCGCTTCCCGTCAAAGGGAACGGATTTCCACTCGCCGTCGTGGTCGAGTTGTTGAACCCGGGTGATTCCTTCGGGAATGCCCCCGAATTCCAGTTCTTTCAGCGGGTCGAGCCCGAGATTGATGGCGGCCAAGAGCCAATCTTCACCGAGGCGGCCCAGCCGCAGCATGACTTCGGCGTCGCCGGGGTAGTAAAACGCGGGTTGGAGCAGCCGGATCAGCTGCCGCTTGCGGCTCTGGTTGAGATAAGAAAAGGCGCTGATGCCGAAGGGTTCGAGATAGGCGGCGAGGATGATGGTGTCCCCGAAGCGGAGGCAGCCGGGAGCGATTGCCTCCGGTTGGCCCGTGAGGGGATTATCCAAGCGGAACAGCGTGCTTTCGGCGATCGCTCCTTCGCGCGGGCGGAGTTCGGCGTAGCGGGCCAGGTTCGCCGCCGGAATTTTCTCACCCCGGTCGGTTTGCTCGAAGGAGACCTTGCGCCCCAGAAGGACGGCCGATTCACAGCCGATGCGGGCGGCGAAGCCCCGTTCAGCCAGCGCCACGGCGGCGGAACCGTCGAGCAGGGCCGGTTTTTTCAGCAATTCCGCCAGTTCGCCGTCGCTGAACTGTGCGACGCTTTTGCCGGAGAGCAGCAGCCGCCCGCTGTCGCGGCAGAAGTGGTAGGGAATCCCGAATTTTCCGAGGACCGCGCTTCCCCAGTCGGGCGATTCCCCCGGAACCGCCGGCAGGAAGGGGGAGCGGGGCCGGGGGGGAAGCGGCACGGCGGCCCCTTCCCAGACCGGATCGAGACCGGCGAGTACGCGGTAGCGAGGCATATTTTTCTCCAGGATCCGCCCGTAGGCTTCGCCGGATTCGGGTTCGAAGGTCCGGGTGCGGGTCATCCAGAGTTTGCCGCCTTTGCAGCCTTCGAGCAGCGTCCAGGTGAGGTTGACGTCCGTCATGGCGGCCGAGGTGGAGTAACGGTTGTGGGGGAAGGTGTCCGGTTCGGCGAGGATTTCGAAATCGCGGGGGAGACAGGCGATCTGGGCGGCGACGGACGAGAGCCAGTCGGGAATGCTTCGGGGAGAGTCTTTGAGATAGAGGTCGGAGTTGATCCGGACCATCGGCTTCTGTCCGGCGGCGGCGAAGAGGCGGGTGGTTTGCGGGGTGTGGCGAATCTCCGCATAGCTGGAGCAATAGCTGCAAGGCATTGCGGAGTCGGTTCCGTCGATCGCTTTGCGGATGCGCCGGGCGAGGGCGGCCAGCGAATCGTCGATCAGTTGCTCGTAGGCGGTACGCATTTCGGCATTCTCGGCAATGGCCCGCCGCAGGGCTTCCCGGTCGAAATCCCTGCCGGTTCGGCGGTTGAATTCAGCGAGGTGCAGCGGGCAGAAGCAGCCGCCCCGGCCGTTGGTCAGCCGGAAATCGTCGTCCACCATGAAGAAGGCCGGTCGGAGCGCGGCGAGGCGGCGGACCGCGTCTTCCAGATAGTCGCCGACCTCTTCGCCGAGGGGGCAGTAGATGCCGGGAGCACTGCCGTCCGGGCGGACGAGCCGGGGGAAGGGGGCGGGGGTGTCGAGCACCCAGCCGTGACCGAGCGTCGATTGCAAAAGGATTCCCACCGGCATGCCGCAACCGGAGAGCCGCTCCCGGAAGCGCAGAAACCGTTCGGCGAGAATCGCCGCTTTATCGAAGACCGGATCCCCCTCGGGAACCAGGGAGAAGATGAAAGCGGTCTCGGAAATCGCCCCATTCCGGTAGAACCGGATCAGTTGTTCCGAAAGGGGGTCGATCGCATCGGTGAGAAGGGGAACGATGTTCAGGCTTCGCATGAGGTGAACTCCGGTTTGGGGTTTCCTCATACGATAGCCGCTATCGGGGAATTGTCAATCTTTCCCGGGCAAAGAACCGGCAACGCGATGTTAGTTTTTCACATCCGCGAAAAAGGCGCAGAGCTCGCGGGTTTTCGCCTCGACGTCGTCGGCCTGGGTGATTTCGGTCACCATGGCGATATGGCGCGCTCCGGCGGCGATCAGCTCCGGGAAGTGGCGGGTTTTGATGCCGCCCATCACCGAGAAGGGGAGTCCGACCCGGGGCGCGATCTCTCCGATCATCGCGATGCCGAGCGCGCCGCATTGGACGTTCTTGGTGGCGGTGGGGAAAATCGGGCCGATATTGATGCAGTCCGCCTCTTCCAGCTTCGCCCTTTCGGCCTCTTCGAGGTTGTGGGTGGAGTTGCCGAGCCACAGCTCCGGGGCGAGGGCGCGGGCGGCTTCAAGGGGGAGGTCGTCCTGCCCGAGGTGGACGCCGTCGGCCTCCGCCGCCAGCGCCACGTCGACATGGTCGTTGATGATGAGAAGGATCTCATGGCGGTCGGCGACCGGGCGGCAGCGGCGGGCGAGCTCGTAGAGGTACTTTTTGCCCCGGTTTTTCTCACGCAGCTGCACCAGCTTGGCGCCGCCCGCCGCGACCGCTTCGAAAATCTCGAAAGGGTCGCGCCCGAGGGTGAATTCGGAGGAGATGACGGGGTAGGGGCCGGGACGGCTGAAAAGCACGGCCCGTTCGACACGGGTAAGCATGGAGTCAATCCTTTTTGGCAAAATCCGGACACTCCCCCATGGGGTCCGCCGGACGTTGGAATTTACCGCACATGGTCCTGAAGGGGTGGACGATGAATTCGCGGCAGTTGCGGCAGAAACGCCCGTAATTCTCATCGGGCGTGAGGTCCGCTTTGGGCGCGGCCTCCGCCCCTTCGCCGAGCAGCGCGGCGAAGGCGTCGACCGCTTTCGCCGACTCCTTTTTCGCGGCTTCGGGGGAGGCCGGTTCACCGAGCTTCGCGCCGCAGAGGGCGCAGGCCAGGTGCTTCCCGGCCACGCTCCAGCCATCCATCACCGTGACCAGTTTGACCGCACTCTGTTCGTTGCAGTGCGGACAATGAATTGCTTCGCCTTCCTTCATCGCCGGGTGTCTCCTGTATTGTGCAGTTTACTGCTATAATATAGGCCCGGCGACGGCGGATGTCAAGACTCGCTCATCACGGCGGCGCGTTCGGGGGTCAGCGCCGATTCGGGGCGCTTGCCGGCGGCGAAGAGGTCGAATTCGTCGGCGAGGCACTGCCAGCGCTCTTCGAATTCGATGGAGTTGTTCGCCCGGTGGGGGGTCAGCAGAATCCGCTCGTTGCCGCGCAGCGGCGAATCGGCGGGCAGGGGCTCGACCTCGAAGACGTCGAGCGCGAGGAAGATGTTCTTCTTCGCGGCCGCTTCGGCCATCGCCGCTTCATCCACCATCTGGCCGCGGGCGATGTTGACGAAGAGGGCGTTTTCGCCCATCCGGTCGAACTCCGCCTTGCCGATCATATGCTTGGTTTCGCTGTTGCTGCCCCCGGCGAGGATGACGATATCATTCTCAGCAAAGGCTTCATCGAGGGTCAGGCGCTTGATTCCGGCGGCGGCCGCGTCGGCCTCCGACAGGTGGCGCGACACCACGCCGATCCGGTCGGTGAAGGATTTCAGGAGGTTGACGATGGCGCCGCCGATCCGGCCGTAGCCGATCACCGCCACCTTGCGCCCGGAGAGGATGCGGGTGCGCGGATACTTGAAGCGCGGCCAGGCTTCCCCGGAGGACATGTCGTGGTGGTAGTTGTGGATGCGAAGCAGGCTGGAGAGGATGAGTCCGAGGGTGTATTCCGCCATCGGCCGCCCGCGCGAAGCGCCGGTGTGGATCACCGTGATCCCCTTCGACAGCGCGTAGAGGTCTTCGATGTTCTGGCGGGTGCCGCCGTAGTTCGAGGCGATCAGCTTCAGTTTCGTCCCCGCGTCGATCACCGCCTTGGTGACCAGCATGGCCGGGGTGAAGGGGACGATCACCGCTTCAAAGTCGGGAACCAGCCGGAGCAGCGCCGCTTCGGAGATGTCGTCGATTTCGGTGATGTCGCAGTGCCGGGCGATCCGTTCGCGGGCGTCGGGGTCGGCGATCTTGCCGAGCGAGAGGAGGGCGATTTTTTTCATCTTATTTACCTTTCCGTTGTTCTTTCTGGTAGTGATAGATCGAGGGTACGGGGGCCTGAGGCCGGGGAACCAGCTTGCTCTCCCGGCGGGGGAGGGCCTGGTTCCCGCGGTTTTCGGCCGGAACCGCCGGTCCGGCGACGAGGACGCCGTTGCCGCCGTACAGGGTGTTGTCCCTGATAATATCGCTCCGGTTGTCGAGCGATTCAAGGTAGAAAGCGGGGCTGGAGGGGTCGTCGAGCACGAAAACGTTGCCGATGAAGCGGTTTTGGTACGCCCCCAGCCGTTCGAGGACGCCGGGGCCCTTGGTGGTATAGATCTTGTTGTAGGCGATGATCCACTCCCCGTTGTAGCCGCCCATATGGAGGCCGCCGCGGAAGGAGGTGGCGTCGCAGTTGTAGACCACGTTCCGCGGGCCGATGCCGCCGTGCTCCGCGTCCGCCGTCGGAACCGCGAAGAAGGCCCAGCCGTAGGAGTTGAATTGGTTGGTGGTGGTGATGATGGTGCTGTTTTCGATCAGGTTGTCATGGCACCAGCCGGTGTGCCACTGGGCGTCGCTTTCGTGGAAGGTGCTGCCCGTCACCACGTTGCCGCTGCAGCTCCAGTTGAAGAGGGGCGCGTGGCGCATGGAGTCGGTCTCTACGTTGGCGATCAGGCAGTCGAAGGAGCGGTCCCAGCCGGTGTAGGCGAGTCCGCCGAACTTGGTCCGCCAGGGGCGGGTCATGCGGCAGTCGGTGAATTCGCAGTTCTTGAGGCGGCTCCCGTAGATGCCGCTGGTGCCGGGGCGGTCGATGACGAGGTTGGCGGCGCGGCAGTTGAAGGCGTTGCCGAAGCTGACGGTGCGCATTTTAAGCTCGATCTGGATGTCGCCGACTTGCGACAGGGTCATGTTTTCGATGCCGCTCCCTTTGACTGGGTCGAGTTTCTTCAGGAAGGGCTTGTCTTCGAGCGGGAAGTCGAAGCGGACCGGCTGAACCAGCGTGATTCGCCTGCCGTCGACGGCGGCCACTTCGGCGCGGAAGTCGATGCCCTTCCACCAGGGGACAAAGTTGTTGACCGGGTCCCAGCGCGGGGTGATGGGCAGATTGATTTCGACGAGGTCGCCGGGGCGGATGCCCTCGGTGCTTTCGATGGTGAAAGAGCTTTCGCCGCGCTTCAAGCCGGAGGTGAAGGGAACCTCATGCGGCGGCAGGTCGCGGCCGATAAAGGTGAGGTAGCTGGAGGCGTAGACGTCCGGCCGGTGGCTGGCGTCGACGACGAAGGGGGCGGTGCTCTTCTCCGCCCGTCCTCCGGCGTACTCCACCTCGGCGCTGACCGGGAGGGGACCGGCTTCGAGCTGGTCGAAGAAGGGTTCGACGGCGAAGACGGCGACGGCGAAATCGGGCTTGTCGGGCAGTTCTTCGAAGCTGGCGGCCGGAATGACCGCCGGCCCCAGCTTGCCCGGCCGGACCGATACCTGTTTCGCCCCCTCTTTCGGGAAGTAGATGCGGATGGTCGCCCGGGGGGAGAGCCGGTTGTCGCTGCCCGAGGTGAAGAGCCCGACGTTATTATCGGGGAGGCCGAGTTCGAGGCGGGTCTTATCGGGACCGGCCCCGCGAAAGACGATGTTGTCGTGGCGGATCGACACTTTGCGGGAGAGGCGGTAGGTTCCGGGCCCGAAGGCGATCACGCCGCCCTTCACTTTGGCGGCGGCTTCGACCGCGCGGTCGATGGCGTCGGAGTCGTCCTTGCCGTCGTCGGCTTTGGCGCCGAAGTCTTCCACCTTGAAGACCTTGGCGGGGGGATTCCAGGGCTTCGAGAGCCCGGCGCGGGTGAAGTCGGGGTAGAGGATGCCATCCGGCCCCGGCAGGAGGAGGGCGGGGGCGTCGGCGTCGGGGCGGAGCTCCGGCCGGGACTCCAGCTCTTCCACGACGACGTCGTCGATCCAGACTTTGGTGGTTTTCGCGCCCTGGCGGGAGATTTTGATGCGGAGGTAGGCGGCGTCCTTACCGGTGTCGACGTCGGTGTACAGCGGCATCCAGTAGTTGCGTTTCTGCTTTTCGCGGTTGGCGTCCCAGAGCCCCTCGCTGGTGGAGTAGCTGCCGGGGATGGAGAGGGACTTCATTTTCGCATCGCAGGGTTCGGCGATCAGCACGAAGCCGCTGCGGGCGGTGGAGTAGCTGCTCAAGCTCACCCGGTAGCGGCTTTCGGGTTTGACCGCGATCGGCTTCGAGACGGCGGTTCCCGTGCCGGTGAATTCCAGCGAGAAGCGGCCGGTGGCGGCCCGCTCGGAGCTCTGGCGCATGAAGTTCGGCTGGTTCCAGTTGCCGAGGCCGTCTTCGAAGCCGTCTTCGAAGAGGGTCTCCCCCGCGAAGAGGGGCAGCGCGGCGAGAAGCGGCAGATATAGATGTTTTTTCATGGGATCTCCGGAATTTCAGTCGGACAGGACGATTTTGTTGTAGGTGTTGACGCTCTGAATGAACGGCGGGGTAACGTGCGGATTCATCGGGTTGGAGATGCGGATCTTGCCGACATTGCCGCCGACGTAGAGGATGTTGGTGCTTGACTCATGCCGTCCGGCGGGCACGGCGTAAGAGCTGCTCCAGGTGCCGGTGCTCTTGTACCAGCGGTAGTAGCCCTGCGAGGTGTCAGGCATGCCGGCGGAGTCGGAGACCCAGGAATCCATCAGGAGCAAGCGGGTTGAGGAGCCGGTGATCCGGTTGAGCTTGACGATGCCGACCTGGCCGGTTCCACTTGGACGCTTCAGCATGCCCCAGCTGGCGGCGTAGTGGGTATTGCTGATCCACCAGTCGCGGACGGCAGTCGTGGCGCCGGTTCCGTTGGTGTTGAAGGTTCCCGCCATCGACGGGCAGCGGTAGAGGGCGACGCTCGCATGGACGCCGACGGAGAGTTTATCGCCGTTTGACCAGGGGCTGGTGGAGTTGGGGTTCCCCCCCATCAGCGCCATCGGCCAGCGCGGATGGGCCTGACCGGAGTAGTCGATCGGCGGCATGATGTCCTGATAATCGTTGGCGTATTGCGGAAAGCTGATCCCCAGCTGCTTCAGGTTGTTGATGCAGTTGGTGGAGCGCGCCCGTTCGCGCGCCTTGTTCAAGGCGGGGAGGAGAATCGCCGCCAGAATGGCGATGATGGCGATCACGACCAGGAGTTCAATAAGAGTGAAAATTGGCTTTTTCTGCATCGCCGGGTTCTCCTTGTTGATTCAGTATTGATGAATTAGAATTTATCTATAGTAATATTATAGTCACAAAAATAGCGATGTCAATAGGTGCGGCGAAAAAAAACGGAAAAAAACGCCGCTCCGTGTGAACCGGAGCGGCTTGTGAGGAATCAGTCTTCGAGAAGTTCGGCGAGTTTGGGAATGCGCCCGTTGCGCTCGAGCGATTCGGCGACGCCCATGGCGATGATGACCGGGCCGAAGGCGTGCGAGTCATTGAGCTTCCAGGGGTGCAGCGCGTAGTCGGCTACGGTTCCGTTGACGCCGGGAGCCAGACAGCCGATGCAGCAGTTGAAGACCGAACCGTCGGCCGCCACGTAGCGCGTGAGCGCGCGCAGTCCCTTCAGGTAAGCGTCGCGGTAAAGCTTCTCATCGAGGCTGCCGTTCTTAATGCCGCGCCCCATGGCGTAGAGGATGAGCCCGGTGCCGGAGCTTTCGACGTAGCTGCCGTGGTCTTCGAGGGCCTGGTGCCACATGCCGTCGGGGTCCTGAAGGGCGAGCGTCCCCTCCATCGCCTCGCGGAACATGGCGAGGAGCGTCTGGTATTGCGGATGATCTTTCGGCAGGTCGTAGACCAGCTCGGCCAGCGCCAGGACGCCCCAGCCGTGGCCGCGCCCCCAGTGCCCCGGCGTCAGCGTCCCCGGAATCACCGCGTTGAAGGCTTGGTGATAGACTTTCAATTTCGGGTCGAAGAGGACCTTGTGGTGTTCGATCATCTGGAAGCAGGCTTCGTCGATGTATTCCGGGCGTTTGGCCGCGAGCCCCGTCCAGAGGAGGAAGGGGCAGATGCCGAAGACGGTGTCGATCCAGAGATAGCCCCGGCTGCCGTCGGTCCGGTTGCCGCGGGGGTGGTCGAAGCGGCCGAGGGCGTCGCGCGACTGGGCGCTCCGCAAAAGGTCGGCGTGTTCGATCATCCACGGCAGCGCTTCGGGGAGGTCGCCTCGTTCCACCAGGTAGGCGGCGGCGTTGCCGCCCGACTTGTAAACGGTCTTCCCGTACGCGCCCGCCACGTCCTTGATGTCACCGGTGAGGAAGGGGATCAACAGGGTTTTCACCTCGTCCAGCAGCGCGGGGGTCTTGGTGATCTTCGCGAGGCGCGCCGCCCCGTGATAGGCGAGAATCGTGGTGTAGGAAGTCATCTGGTTGCTTTTGACATACCGCTTCCAGACCGAAAGCGCGAGGTCGGCGTAACTCGGGACGGGGTTCATCATTGATCTCCTTTGAATTTCCCATAGATGAATTTGATTTCATCAATACGATATAGTATAGTATGAAAAATGGAAATGTCAACCGTCAAAATAAAAATTCGGGCGGAAATCCGGATTCCTGTGGAAAATGTCGCCGGAGGATGATACATTAACTCCCAAAGGAGTCATTCGGAATGGCAAACAAGGATCTGGTCAATTCGCTGCTGCGCGGCATGGATATGGTGAAGCTGGTGTCGCGCGCCCCCCGGGGGATGCGCCTCAACGAGATCGCCCAGGCGATGGAGCTGAAGGTTCCGACCGCCTATAATCTTTTGCGTACGCTTCAGGCGGGGGGCTTCCTCGACCGCCGCGACAACCTCTTTTTCGTCGGGCGCGAACTGGCGACGCTGGCGCGGAATTCGGATGCGGGGTTATTCGGCATCCTCTCCGAGAAGGCGCTGTTTTCGCTCTACCGGCAGTTTTCGGATCTGATCCTGATCTTCGGCGTGGCGCAGGAAGACGGCCTTGCCCAGACGCTCCGCATGAGCTTCGACCGCCCGGGGGTGGTCCAACACCTCGACCACGAACTTCTGCACCCTTACGCCTCGGCGGCGGGGCTGGTCGGCCTGGCCTTCGCCGACCCCGCCGGAGCCACGCTTCAGGAGGAACGCCGCCCTTTCGCCGAATTCGGCGCGGGCTATTGGAAAAATCGCGAGGAGCTGGAGACCTTTCTGGCGAAGGTGCGGCAGGACCGCTACGCCATCTCCCCCTTCGACCGCGACCGCTTCTTCCGGATCACCGCCGGCATCTTCGACGGCCGGGAGCGCCTGATCGCCGCCATCGGCGCCAGCTCCCCCGGCAATATCAGCGAGAAGCGAATCGCCGAGCTGCGGGAGAAGCTGATCGATTCGGCCAAGATCCTTTCGACGCAGCTCAGCCGCGCGTAGCTCTCGTCGCTCTTCAAATCGCATCTCTGCCCAGCCGAAACATGGGCTGTCGCGCTTCTGGCTCTAGCAAATTAGCGCGGTAGGCGCCGCGGAGTGAATGTGAGGGCACTCGTTTGCGGCAGCAAACGAGCAAGGAGCAAGTGCGACGCAGCCGAACGTAACGCAGCGAAGGCCCCGCCGTCTGAGGGTCGCTGCGCAGCAGCGAAAGTGAGATCGCGCTAGCGATCGTTACGATCCGGAATCGGGGTCGCCCTTAGGTTGCGCGCCTCTGCCCACGGGCGGGGGTGGGTTTGGGAGGGGAGTAAGGCCCCTCCCAATTCCCACAATGTCAATACGTATGTCGTGTTGGTAACTCGCGGGTAACGTTTGCTGAGAAGGAAGCGAAACCGCCCAAGCATATATATCGTGTTGGGAGCCGCCGGACAAGTCCGGCAGTCGGCGAAGAGCAGCCGTTATTTTTTTACATTTTCTTATCAAAATGCTCTTGACATTTGTCGATAATCGACTATGTTAGTTAATAATCACTAACATGGAGACTGAAATGAGCGGACGACAGGAGGAGATTATCCGGGTGGCGGTTCGCTTGATTGCCCAGAGGGGGATTCAGGGGCTGACCATGAAGAACCTGGCCGCGGAGCTCGGCATCACCGAGCCGGCGATTTACCGGCACTTCAGCGGCAAGGGGGCGATTGTGGAAGGCATTTTCGACCGCTTCGAGGAGGGAGCGCGGGAGGTGCTGACGAAGGGCGGCGAGGGCTTGACGGGGGTGGAGCGCTTCATGCGGAGCCGCTTCGAGGAGCTGGCGAAGGACCCCGATCTTGCGCGGGTGCTGTTTGCGGAGGAGTTCTTTCAGGACGACCCGATGCTCGCGGAGCGGATGCGGCGGATGATGCATTCGCATAAGGAGCGCATCTCGGAATTGCTGGCGGAGGCCATAAAGCGGGGGGAAGTGCGCGACGATATCGAGCCGGAGATGCTGTTCCGGATCGTCATGGGGCCGACGCGCCTTCTGGTCAAGCAGTGGTGCCTTTCAGGTTTTGCCTTTGACCTCACGGTCAAGGGAGGGGAGCTTTGGATTGCGTTGGAGAAAGTATTGAGGAGGAATCAGGCATGAAACGAAAAATCATCACCATCGACGAAGCGCTCTGCAACGGTTGCGGAGACTGCATTCCGAACTGCCCGGAAGGGGCGCTCCAGATCATCGACGGCAAGGCCCGGCTGGTCAGCGACCTCTTCTGCGACGGACTCGGCGCCTGTACCGGCGAGTGCCCGACGGGGGCGCTCAAGGTCATCGAGCGCGAGGCCGAACCCTACGACGAACGCCGGGTCGCCCTCGGTATCGCCAAGCAGGGGCGAAACACCGCCATCGCCCACCTGAAGCACCTCAAAGCGCACGGGGAGGAGAAGCTCTTCACCGAAGCGATGGAGGTCTTCCGGGCGGAAG
>JAVBRV010000460.1:0-3152 GCA_031547585.1 Victivallaceae bacterium | reverse complement strand
GTTCCGCCGCCGCCTCGAGATAATCGCGCACCAGGGGGTGCTCGCGGAGCGCGTACTCCAGAATCCCCTTGGCGCGGTAGCCGATCATATAGTTCTGCAGCTGCCGCTTCTCGGTTTCGGTCAGGTGCCGGATGTCCTTTTTCGCCTGGTACTCCGTCATGCTGAAAGCGTCGGCCAACCGCTCCAGCTCCCCGGCCAGCCGCACGATCGGCGCGGCCTTGCCGGTGATGGCGAACTCCATCCACAAGAGATCGAGCTGCATCGCCTGGGTGATCTCATCCAGCCGGAACACGTTCCGGGGAACCGACTCCAGCTTCATCGAGCGCTCGATGCCGAGGTTCGGCTTGAAACGGTTCACCACCTTATCCCCCAACTGACAGATCATCAGGAGGTTGTTGGTCAAGAGCTCCCCGTCGAGGCTGTTGGTCCACTGGGCGAACGCGGGCCAAAGCTGCGGGTTATCCTTCAAAATCAGCGAAAAACCGTACAGGAAAGGACGCGGCGTGAAATCCTTCTCCGCCGACAGCTCGCCCATCCGGCCATAGAACCCCTTCAACAGGCCGATCGCCTTCTCCGGCTGCGGATTGCGATAGTAATTCACCAGAAGCGGCGCGGGATTTCCTGCGTCCGGCGGATAATCGACGCGCTCCTCCAGCAGCCGGATCTTCGCATGAACGGCGAAACGCCCCAGATCCGCGTGATCCACGAAATCGGCGACCAATTCGTATTCGCCCGTCGGCTGCCCCTTGGGCAGCGTCATCTGCAGCACCGTACCCGACAGGATCCGCTGATCCGCCGTCACCGCCCCGTTGAGCAGGGTGATGTCGTTGTTGCGCCCCAGAACCCGCTCCTGCCCGTTCGGAGACTTCAGCTTGAGGTCGACCGTGACATGCGCCCTCCCCTCGTTCAGCGCGGGCTTCACGACGACGAAATACAACGTGAACGGCTGGTTCGGAGCCACCTCCGTCAGCACCACCGGGCGGGCCGGGCGTCCCGGCAGCGTCTCCCGCCACTGGTCCTCCAGGTTGCGGATCACCGTCGGCAGAAGTTCGCCCTCGATCGCCATCGCCGGAATCACCGCCGACAGCAACAGAGCCGATACCGTCAGAAACCTACCCCATCGCCACATAAAAGCCCCCTGTTCCCGATCGTTTATTGATAAAGGGATAATTCCCGTTCAACCATTCCCCGGACAACCCCGGCCAGTCCTTCGAGCGACAACCGCTCCGCGTCGCGGCTGCCGCGGCGCTTGAACTCGACCTGGCTCTCCGCCAGCGTCTTCGGCGACACCACCAGCCGGAAGGGCACCCCCAGCAAGTCCGCGTCGCTGAACATCGAACCGGCCTTTTCGCCCCGGTCGTCGTACAGCACCTCCACGCCCAGCCCGGAAAGTTCGTCATAGAGCCGGTCGCAGACCCCGCCCACGCCGTCCTTATCGGGCGTGATCGCGCAGATCTCTACCTGCCAGGGGGCGATCGACATCGGCCACACCGGGCCGTATTCGTCGTGCGCCTGCTCCATCACCGACGCCATCGCCCGGCCGACGCCGATGCCGTAGCAGCCCATCACCATCGGATGCGACTTGCCGTCGCGATCGAGATAGGTGCAGCCCATCGACTCGGTGTAGCGCGTCCCGAGCTGAAAAATATTGCCGACCTCGATGCCGCGCGAGAAGATCAGCGGTTCGCCGGTCACGGGGCAGGGATCGCCTTCGCGCACCGCCGCAATATCGGTCACCAGGCACTCCACGCCCGCCAGATCACGGTCGAAGTTGAAGTTCCTGTAGTGGAAATCGGCCTCGTTCGCGCCGACCACCAGGTTGCCCGACTCCGCCGCCGAACGGTCGACCACGATCTTCACCTTCTTGCCGTCCACGCCGAGCGGACTGGCATAGCCGGGAACCGCCCCCGCCGCCAGAATCGCCGCGTCGTCCGCGAACTTGAGTTCGCCGATCCGCACCGCGTTGCCGAGCTTGGTCTCGTTCACTTCGAAGTCGCCGCGGATCAGCACGAACACCAGTTCGCCCGTGCGCGTGTCCTGATAGAAAACCGCCTTGCCGGTGTTTTCGGATTGAACGCCGAGGAACTCGGCCACCTCTTCGATGGTCTTTTTGCCCGGAGTACTGACTTTCTCCAGAGGGAGCGCCGCCGGTTTCTCGAACTTCCAGGCCGCCACCGCGATCTCGCGGTTCGCCCGGTAGGAGCGGTCTTTATTGGTGATCACCGTGTCTTCGCCGCAATCGCAGATCGCCATGAATTCGTGGGAGACCTTGCCGCCCATCATGCCCGAATTCGCCTCGATCGACAGCACCTCCGTCATGCCGAGGCGGCGGAAGATCCGCTCGTACGCCTCATGACAGCGATGGTAGTACACCTCAAGGTCGGCCTGGTCCGGGTGGAAGCTGTAGGCGTCCTTCATCGTAAATTCGCGCACCCGGATCAAGCCCGCCCGCGGACGCGCTTCATCGCGGTACTTCGTCTGAATCTGGTAGAGCATCGCCGGCAGCTGTTTGTAGCTCCCGAGTTCGGTCCGCGCCAGGTGGACCACCCCCTCTTCGTGGGTCATCGCCAGCAGCATCGGCTTGTCGTTCCGGTCCTTGAAGCGCAGCAGCTCCGAACCCACCGTCTCATAACGGCCCGATTCCTGCCAGAGCTCCGCCGGCAGCACCACCGGCATCAAGACCTCCTGCCCGTCGATCCGGTTCATCTCCTCACGGATAATCCCCTCGATCTTCTCCACAATCCGTTTCCCCGTCGGCAAAAGAGAGTAAATCCCCGCCGACACCAGGCGCGCATAACCGCCCCGGATCAGGAACTTGTGACTGACGGTCTTCGCATCCTTCGGATCCTCTTTGATCCGCCGTCCGACCAGCTTGCTCATTCTCATATTTTTACGATCCTTAAAAGACGTTTCGAATTTGTTCGTCGTGGGAATCAGGAGGGGCCTTACTCCCCTCCTGAAACCACCCCCGCCCGTGGGCAGAGACGTGATGTGACAGGGCGACCCCGATCCCGGATCGTAGCGATCGCTTTCGCGATCTTACTTTCGCTGCTGCGCAGCGACTCTCAGACGGCGAGGCCTTCGCTCGACTACGTTCGGCTTCGGCACTCTTGTGCCTTCGCTCGTTTGCTGCCGCAAACGAGTTCCCTCAC
>JAVBRV010000284.1:0-16682 GCA_031547585.1 Victivallaceae bacterium | reverse complement strand
GAGCGGGCTGGGCAGCAAGACCCTCAACCTCAAGGCCGGCGTGCCCCAGAAGCTCGAAATCATCTTCACCCCCAAGGCGGACGCCGCCGGCCTGTACCGGGTTCCCGGCATGAACATCGGCAACGCCCCCGTCGGCGCGGTGTTCGAAATCACCGATTACAAACTGGTTGAAGTCAAGTAAGGAAGTCGTCTATGAAGAAAATTGCTCTTGCGCTCGTCGTCGCCCTCGCCGGACTCTTCACGCTTGCTGCGGAGGATGCCGAACTCTTCGTCGCCACCTTCTCCGGGCCGAACAAAGGCTACTACGTTTGGTGCAACAAAGGCATGGCCGTCGACAACCAGATGAAGGACGGGAAAGCCGTCGTCACCATCAAGGAGAGCGGCGCCGAGAAGACGAACGGCGGGAACATCCAGTTCATCGTCGCCTATAACGCCAGCTTCAAGGCGGGCGCCAAGTACCGTGCCGAAGCCACCGTCGTCTCTTCCGTCGACTTCCAGATGGCGGCCAGCGTCTTCCTCAACAAGGCCCCCTGGACCGGATTGGCCGGCAAGAGCTTCAACCTCAAGGCCGATCAGCCCCAGAAGATCGAAGTGCCCTTTTCCCCGAAAGAGGATGTCGCCGGCTCGTACCGGGTTCCCTGTCTGAATCTCGGTACGGCCCCGGTCGGCGCGGTGATCGAAGTTTCCGACGTCAAAGTGTTCGAAATCAAGTAAAGGAAACCGGAATATGAAGAAAATCACGTTTGTTTTCGCCCTCGCCATGCTCGGCCTCGTCGCCGGAGCCGCCGAGGAGACTCTTTTCTCGCTCGGCTTCGACACGGCGGCCAGGAATTTCTACACCTGGAACAACAAGGGAACCGGAACGAAGTCCCAGAGCAAAGACGGCAAGCTCTTCCTTGAAGTGACGGAGAACGCCGCCGAGAAGCAGGGCCCCTGGAACATGCAAGTCATCGTTCCCTACGGCAAGGGCTTCAAGGCGGGGGTGAAGTACCGCGTGGAAGCGACGCTCGTCTCCAGCAGCGATTTCTCCATCCACACCAACGTGAGCCTGAATAAGTCCCCCTGGTCCGGGCTGGCCAACAAGGTCGTCGACCTCAAAGCCAACCAGCCCGCCAAGCTGGAGCTGAAGTTCACGCCGAAAGAGGACCTCGATGGCAGCTACCGGATTCTCGCCCTGGCGCTCGGCAACGCCCCGGTCGGAACCGCGCTCGAAGTCTCCGACGTGAAACTTTTCGCGGAAGAATAACTTCACGGAAGCCCCGAAAAGCGGCCGGATTTCCGGCCGCTTTTTTTTGCGCGACCTTGACAAAGAGCCCCCGGACCGTTACATTATGGAGATAAAGTAACGTAACATTTATTGGGAAATTGCGGGATGAAATACGAAGCGGTCATCGGCCTTGAGGTTCACGTTCAGATCAAAACGGCGAGCAAGATGTTCTGCGCGTGTCCGAACCGGTACGGCGCCCCCCCCAATACCCTCATCTGCCCGGTCTGCATGGGCTACCCCGGCGCGCTGCCGGTGCTGAACCACGAGGCGATTGTGAAGGCGATCCGGGCGGGGCTCCTGACCGGCTGCGAGATTGCCCGATACAGCAAATTCGACCGCAAAAGCTACTTTTACCCCGACAACGCCAAAAACTACCAGATCTCCCAGCTCGACCTGCCGATCTGTCAGAGGGGAAGCATCCGGATCGGCGGCCGCGGTTTCTCCGGCGAGCTCCTGCCCGATAAGGTGATCGGCCTCACCCGCATTCACCTCGAGGAAGACCCCGCCAAGCTCAACCATGTCGGCAACGCCAGCGGCGCGGATTTCAACCGCTCCGGCGTGCCGCTCATCGAAGTGGTCGGCGAGCCGGACCTCCGCTCCGCCGATGAAACCTACGCCTATCTTACCGCGCTTAAAGAGATCCTGCAATACGGCGACATCAGCGACTGCGATATGGAAAAGGGGCAGATGCGCTGCGACGTCAACATTTCGCTCCGTCCGGTCGGGCAGGAGAAGTTCGGCACCCGTATCGAGCTCAAGAACCTGAACAGCTTCCGCGCCGCCTACCGGGCCGTCGAATACGAATTTTGGCGTCAGGGCGAAGCCCTTGACCGCGGCGAGAAAATCCGCCAGGAGACGCGCGGCTGGGATGACGACCGCGGCGAAAGCTACCTCATGCGCACCAAAGAGGAAGCGAACGATTACCGCTATTTCCCCGACCCCGACCTGATGCCGATCTCCTTCACCGATGAGGCGATCGAGGCGATCCGCCGCGAGCTGCCGGAGCTGCCGGAGGCGATGCGGAGCCGGTTCGCCGCCGATTACGGCCTCACTCCGTATGACGCCGAGGTGCTGACCGCCGACCGCGAGCTGGCCGCCTATTTCGACGCCGCCGCCAAGGGGAGCAAGGCCCCGAAGCTGGTGGCGAACTGGATCACTTCGGAGCTTCTGCGCCTGCTGGGCGAAGAGAAGCTGGCGGTTTCGGCCTGCCGGGTGAAGCCCGAAGCCCTGGCCGCGCTGGTCGAATTGATCGAGAATAAGACCATCAACGGCAAGATCGCCAAAGAGGTTTTCGCCGAGATGTTTGCGACCGGCGAAGCGCCGGCGGAGATCGTCCGGGCGAAGGGCCTGACCCAGGTCAGCGATTCCGGCGCGATCGCCGGGGTGGTGGCCGAGGCGATCGCCGCTAATCCCACTCAGGTGGAGCAATTCCGCGCGGGCAACGAGCGGGTCCTGCAATTCCTGGTCGGCCAGGTGATGAAGCTGAGCAAGGGCAAGGCCAATCCGCCCCTGGTGATCGAAGAGCTGAAGAAACAACTGGCTGATTGATATGACGTTGACCCAGCTGATTGTGCTGTCGAAACAGCCGTACCGGGAGAGCGCGCTCCTGCTTTCGGGGTTGAGCCCCGATTGCGGCAAGCTCAGCCTGGTGGCGCACGGCGCGCAGAAGCTGTCGGAGAAAAGCTATCCGGTGGCCGATCTCTACCGCGAGCTCGACGTCGAATTCGAAGACAAGGGGGCGGGCGACCTCTTTACCGCCAAGCGGCTGGAGCTCAGCTTCAACTTCGACCGGATCGCCGAGGACCCCCGGGCGTTCAAGATGGCGGGGCGGATCGGCGGCTTTCTGCTCCGCAACGCGGTTTCCGGGGTGCCGCAGCCGTACACCTACGACGCGCTGAAGTCGATTTTGACGCAGCTCTGCCTGCCCTCTGACACGGTGGGGCGCTGGACGCTGGAGCAGTGCTCGGTCGTCCTCAAGACCGCCTATCTCTACGAGAACGGCCTGTTGCCGGAGCCCACCAGCGAGAAGGAGGGCGAATTCCTGGAGAACCTGGTCGCCGCCGGCATCGAGAACTCCGCGCTCCCCGAGTGCCGCCCCGACTACTGGAAAACGCTCAACGACTGGTTGAGCTCGCTGCTCGCCTACCACAAGCTGAATTGACAAAAAATCAGCTTTTTTTCAAATCCGACTTGCTTTTCATCGGTGAATCTGCTATAATTATAGGCAGATGGTAGAACGTTCTACCTGATTCGGGAGAAAGCATGGCGACGATCAAGGAAGTGGCGAAGGAAGCGGGGGTCTCGTACCAGGCGGTTTCGGCGGTGTTGAACGGCAATCTGGGCAAGGCTTCGCCAGCGACGCGCGAGCGGATCTTCCAGGCCGCCGCCAAGCTGAACTACCGGCCGAACACGCTGGCTCGGGCGCTCCGCAGCGGTCGCAGCCACACCATCGGCCTGGTGGTGGGCAATCTGATCAATCCCGGCAATCACTGCCTTGCCGAGGCCGTTATGAGCGAGGCGGAGAAACACGGATACCGTCTTATCGTTTCAGCTACCCGTTTCGATCGTGATCGGGAACGCGAAGCGCTGCTGCATATGCTTCATCATCAGGTTGACGGCATTATTTATAACCTGTCGGCGGCGTTCGACGGTGAATTCTTCCGGCAGTTCGAAGAAGGAGGAGTACCGATTGTGCTGACCTCGGAGCATCCGAAACTCCCGCTGAACAGCGTTTCCTGTGATTTGCACCCCGGTTCGCGCGACGCGGCCCTTCACCTGGCGAAGCTGGGCTGCCGCCGGATTCTTTGCCAGACCGGCGTTTATGACCGCGACCGCGAAATAACCGAAAAGGCTTCCCGCGAAAGCGGCGTTCCTCTGGAAACGTTCGCCTGGAATCCCCGCGACGGGCAGGCGGAGAAAGTGGTGGAGCGGTTTCTCCGGGAACGTCCGGATGCGCTCATTCTCTCCTCTGCGGAGAAGTTGGTGGAGCTCCTGGCGAAAGCCCCCGATTACCACCCCCGGATTGTCCGTCATTATACCTTACCCGGATTTTTCCCTCCCGGCGGCCTGGAGGGGGTGATTCATCTTCCCTTCCGCTCTTGGGTCGAAAGAATGGCGGAGTCATTGATCGCGCGGATTGAAAATCCCAAACTGGACCGGGTTCGGCTCAAAATTCCAACGGAGTTTCTGACTTCGGCGAAGCATGAAGCTCTTTTCCGTAAACAGTGCCGGGACCCCTATTACAATACGTACCAATAACGGAGGAACAAGATGAAAAAAACAATCGACGGGAGAAGAACATTTACACTGATCGAATTGTTGATCGTTATAGCCATCATCGCCATCCTGGCTTCGCTGCTTCTTCCGGCCCTGAACAAGGCGCGCGACCGGGCCCGAACGGCGCAATGCGCCACCAAGATGAAGGCGCTGGGCAACGCCTTTGCGCTGTACGCGGATGCCTACGCCGGCTTCGTCCCCTATATGCGCGACAGCGCGGGCGAATGGCATTGGCCGAGCAATTTCATCAATGACGCCAAACTGCTCGACTCTCGAACCTTCTTCTGCCCCGGCCGGGAGAAGCCTGCCACGGACTACTATTTCAACTATTGGCGTGAACGAACCCGCACCGGCATCGGCAAAGCCGAATCGCAATACTCCGAATACGGCGCGAATCTATATGTCTGCGTTTACACCACTTCGGGAGGCGCTCCCCAAGCAAGCGTGCGCTTCAACAGAATTCCGAAGGCGTCACAAATCGTATTGTCGGCGGAGTCGATCAATGGCACACGCACACAGGCAAATTCCCGTGTCGAGGGTCCGTATTCAACCAGCAATCCGGTTCTCTGGCCGGTCCACAGCGGCGAACGGCTCGCCAACGTCCTCTTCGTCGACGGCCACGTCAAAGGCTATCTCGCCCGGGTCCCCGGCGAATTCGGCTCCGAAGATATCTACCGCACGCTCACCTCAAAAAACTGGAAATGGCAATGAAGATATTTCTCCCCTTTCTCGCCCTGCCGCTGGCGCTCTTCGCCGCCTCCCCCTGGGTCAACGACCATCCGGATTTCGTGCCGGGGAAAAACGGCGAGGCGCTCCGCTTCGAAGACAGCGCTTCGCGCCTTTTCCTGAAGCTGCCCGGATATTTCAACCTCCGCGAAGGAACCCTGCAATTCCGCATTTCACCTCTCAAGGACGCGACGGAAATCGAGGGGTGGGGAACCGTCTTCTCCTCCCCTTCCGACCGCAAGGAGACCGCTTTCACCATACTTTCGGGCAATTTGCGCTCCGCCACCTACCACGGCGCGGCAAACGCTCCGCCCCGGTTTTCGATCGGCTTGCGCGGCAGCAAAGGGTTAAACGGCGACGCCGACTGGAAGCGGGGCGAATGGCACTCCGTCGCCTACACCTGGGGGCCGAAAGGAAGAAAGCTTTATCTCGACGGCAAATTGATTGATTCGGCGGCGGCCGCCGACTTCCCCTACCTCCCGGAATATCTGGCCTTCGGCGGCGGCGTCACCTCGCGTCACGGCATCGTCGCCGAATCCGCGCTCGACGACATCGAATTGTCGGATATGGTGCGTTCCCCCGAATACATAACAAGTTACGCCAAGGGAGCCGTGCCGGTTCCGGACGCCCACACGCTGGCCTATCACTCCTGCGACCGGAATGACCCCGGCTACGCCGCCGTCACCGCCAAAGGCGAACCGGCGATCATCCCCGACAGCGGACTCTTCGGCAATAACCACCTCTTCGCCGCCGGGGAAGCGCGGGAGCTCGGCTTCCACCTCTTCAACCCCGGCAAGGAGGAGGCGCGCTTTCAGGTTTCCGCCGAAATCACCGATTATTACGGGGGGAAACACGCCGCTCCCAACCGCGAATTCACCCTGAAAGGCGGAGAGCTGAAGGATGTATTCCTGCCCTTTTCGGTCAAGGACCCCGGCTGGTACGCCGTAAAACTCTTCGGCAGCCGGGAGGGCAAGGCGCTCTACTCCGGCGAACGCGCCTTCGTGATCCTGCCGCCTCCGCCGGAGAAGCTTTCGGAGGAGTCGCTTTTCGGTTCGCATCTCTCCGAAGCCCGCGATCACAAGTTCTTCCGCCGGATGGGAATCCGCTGGGAACGCGATATGAGGTCCTTCCTCTGGAAAACCGTGGAACCACTGCCGGGCGAATGGAGCTGGAACCAGCCCGACCGGGTGGTCCGCGAAGCCAAAGAAGCCGACCTTCGGCTGATCGCGATCCTCGGCACCCCGCCGCGCTGGGCGGCGAAGGTACTCCGCAAGTACAACGCCAGTTCGGTTCCCCGCGATCACCAGGCCTTCCGGGAATACGTTTTTCAGACCGTTTCGCGCTACAAAGGGCAGGTCAAATACTGGGAAATCTACAATGAACCCGACTGGATCTTCGGCACCCCCGGCGACCTGAAAGACCGAACCTTCGCCGCCCCCACCGCCGAATATCTCGAGCTCCTCAAAATCGCCCACGAAGCGATCAAGGCCGCCGATCCGGAGGCGGTGGTGGTCTCCGGCGGTTTCGTGCCGCACCCTCACCTCATCAACCACCTCGTCAAAAATGACGGGGGGAAGTATTTCGACCTCTTCGGCATGCATCGTTACCGCCCCTGGGCACGCCTTGCGGAATATGCGAAGCTTTTCCCCGACAAACCGGTCTGGCAGACCGAGCATCTCGTCACTACACCGGAAGATGTGGCCGAAGACGTCTTCCAGACGGTCCGCAATGGATTCAAACGCAATTTCTTCTTCGATACGCCGCTTCTCATGACTTGTTTTACGCAAGGGGCGTTTGAGGGACACGGCTGGTATCCGCAAAAGCCCGTTTTCGCCATCGCACAGTGCGTCTCGAAGCTGGAGGGGAAGACGCCTACCGGTCCCCTCCGCTTCGACCGGCTGAACGGGCAGATCCTAGGCGAACTCTTCGATGGCGGAAAAATCACGCAGACCGCCATGCTCTATTCGCTCAATTCCGGCGTCGTTCCGCCCCGGATCGCCTTCGTCGCCGCGGCGGACGGAGTGGTTGAAGCCGCCGACCTGATGGGCAAAACCCAGCGCTTCCCGGTCAAAAAGGGCGAACGCGGCGTTTTCCCCCTGCGGACAATGGTCTTTGTCGAAGGTCCCTTCGATCCGGAGGCGTTCACCGTCGAGCCGGAGGAGAAGACCGAATTTCTGCAAAATGCAGACTTCCGCATCTTGAGCGGCGACATCGGCATGGATAAAGCCAAAGGAATGCTCCCCGCCTACTGGCACTGTGAAAAGGGCAAAGGCTCCATCACCGTCGAAGAGGGCGAAATCCGCAGTCTCCGTCTGGAGAACAGCGGAGCAGAAAAGGAGAACGTCCGGATTCAACAGATTCTGGTGCTTGATGCTCCGGGATACTACGAGCTCTCCGGCGAATATATGAATCTGTCGGCGGAAGGGGAGAACCCGATGCCCTATCTATCGGTCATCGACCGTTCGCTCAAAAAAGAGCTGTTTTGGTTCGGACGCGATAAACGGCCGCTCCGCCAGTGGTCGGCCTTCAAGCGCGGCTTCCGCATAGAGAAAAGGGAGACGGAGGTCCTGGTGATGGCGGGCGTGATTCGCCAGGGGACGGTGCTCCTCCGCAACCTGTCGTTGACCCGCCGTCTTGACCCGGAGAAGTTGAAGCGGACCGCTTTTGCGGAGCTCGGCAAAGCGGTCAACCTGAACGCCGATTTCTCCAACCTGCCGCAATCCGCGGGGTTGCACCATGAATCGCTCTCCTCCCTGCCGACCGGCATCCGGGAGTTTCAAGGCGATCTCTACCGCCTCGCTGAAACCGCGCCGCAGCTGATCGCCGTCGGCAACACCATGCCGGAATCCAGCCGCGAAATTCCCGTCAACGCCGCCTGGAGCGAAATCCGGATTCTCAGCACCGCCATCTTCGTCACGGCGGCGAAGGGGGAAGAGCTGGGCGCCTGTAAAGTCCATTACGCCGACGGGACGGAGGAGCGCATCCCCCTCCGGCGCGGCACGGAGACCGACGACTGGTACTCCCCGAAAGAGGTCGAATGGGCCGCCTTTCAGCTGCGGGTTCCCGCGCCCCGTTATCTCTACCGGGCGGCCTGGAGCAACCCCCAACCGGGGAAAACGATTCGCGCCCTCACCCTCACCGGCGGCAGCGGTGGAATCCTGATCGTTCCGGCCATCTCCGGCCTGCGAGATTGACAAGCGCCGGATGACCGGTTATGTTATGGCGGCCGAACAACCATCGGCTGCCATAATATATGTTTGAAGAGATCATTATCGGTGTTTTTCTTGCAAGCGTTCCGGCTGTGCTCTGGGCGGTTCCGGAGATGCGGCAGAGGGCCGGGAACTGGATGGCCGCGTGGAAAACCGTCCCCTTGGGTTGTCTTTGCGTATTTTTTGTCCCCACCTTGATCTATGGAATATTTGAATTTATCGGCGCCCGGTGGGAGCTGCTCGCCTTCCGCTCTTCGGGGCTGTTGTTCCTGGGAGTGACCGTTGCCGGACTCGCTGTCGGCATCTGGCTGATCGTCTGGCTTACCCGCTTCATCCGGCGCCGCTACCGGGCGGAAGAGAGATACTCCTGGGTCGTATTTGTGTTGCTGTTCCTTTTGCTCGGCGGGGGGACGATTATTCTTTCGGTTGCGATCACCATGGCGCAATATTCCAGGAGCCTGGGGGATCCGGCAAATTATCACGGCTCCTGGAGAACGTACCGCCTGCCTTCGGAGGGCGGGGTCGGGCTTGCCTTCGAAGAGCGCTCCATCCACCCCTTTCTCGCCGAATACGACTACCGGCTCCGCTTCCGGCGTGACGGAAAAAACGAATACCGCGATCTGCAAACCAATACCGGCGGGCGGACCTTTTTCAACATCTATCGCCTGCGGGACGGCCGGTTGTATTTTACCGACAAGGACCACGATTATATCGTTGACGCCGCCAAAGGTGAAGTCTTATGCGTCCATCATGACAAGGATAAATCCTACGCGGCTCCGTATCCGGAGGGCAAAGCCGATTCATGGGGGTGGAGTGTGAGCAATGGAAGCGCGACGTTTCTCTACGGAGACCATCACATCATAGCCCTCCCGGTCACCGATGCTTTGACGGACGCTTCCTACTACGGCTGCATCCGAACCGATTTCCACCCCGCCGCGGAGATGCCGGAGCAGCTGGTCGACAAACGCTTCCGGTAGAAATAACCGCGCCTCATTCGCGCCCGAGACTGGAAAAACCGTCATTGCCGTGCTATAGTATAGGTGGTTCATGTCAATCTTTTACTGGAGCAAGTGAAAACAATGCGCGCGGAATTCCTCCCCTTTACCCGACCGGCGATCAATGAGGCCGATATCGCGGCCGTTACGGCAGTTCTGCGGTCCGGGTGGCTGACCAACGGACCCCAGAACCAGGCCCTCGAAGAAGGCATCTGCCGCTATACCGGCAATCAATACGGCGTCGCCATGGCCTCCGCCACCGGCGTCATGCACCTCCTTTTGAAGGCGATGAATATCGGTCCCGGCGACGAGGTGGTCACCCCCTCGATGACCTGGGTCTCCATCGTCAATATGATCGTCCTCGCCGGGGCCACCCCCGTCTTCGCCGAAATCGACCGCGAAACCATGCTGGTCACCCCCGAAACGATCAAGGCCGCGATCACTCCGCGCACCCGGCTCATCATCCCCGTGCACTACGCCGGGGCTCCCTGCGACCTCGACGGACTCCGCGCCGTCGCCGGGGGCATCCCCATCGTCGAAGACGCCGCCCACGCCCTCGGCACCCGTTACAAAGGCAAGCACATCGGCGCCACCGGCGCGGCCATCTACTCCTTCCACGCCATCAAGAACATCACCACCGGCGAAGGCGGCATGTTCGTCACCGACGACAAGGCGATGGCCGATCTCATGCGGAGCTGGAAGTTCCACGGCATCGGCGTCGACGCATTCGACCGCAACAACCGGGGGCGCTCCCCCCAGGCCGAGGTCATGTTCCCCGGCTTCAAGTACAACCTGACCGACGTCTGCGCCGCCATCGGCGTCAGCCAGCTGGCGCGGGTCGACGCCCTCAACGCCCGCCGCCGCGAAGTCGCCATGTTCTACCGCCGCGAATTCGCCAATATTCCGGAAATCCGGCCGCTGGCCGATCCCGTCGGCTACGATTTCGAGCACTCCTGGCACCTCTTCGTGGTCCGGGTGGATACCCCGAAGCTGACCCGCGATGAATTCATGGCCAAACTGAAGGCGCTCAACATCGGCTCCGGGCTCCACTTCCGCTGCGCCCACCTCCAGAAATACTACCGCGAAGCGATGGGCTTTAAGCCCGGCATGCTGCCGAACACCGAATACAACAGCGACCGCATCTGCTCCTTGCCGTTCTTCCCGGATATGACCGATGAGGACGCCGAGGACGTCGTTCAGGCCATCAAAGAGGTACTCGCATGACCGGTTCCCCCGAGGCGCGCGGCCTGCCGGGGAAGACCGCCGAGGCGGTCTTCTGGTGCGCCGCCGTGCTCTCCGTCACCATCTTTCTCGGGCACAACGCCCTCTGGGCCTCCGAGGACCGCTGGGCCGAAGGCGTCCGCGAGATGCTGCTCACCCGCGACTGGCTGCATCCGGCCCTCAACTGGCAGGTTTATCTCGATAAGCCGCAGTTCAGCTACTGGCTGATCCTCCCCTTCGCCTGGCTCCTGGGGCCGGGGAACGAACTCGCCGCGCGCCTCCCCAGCGCCCTCATGGGCCTCGCCGGCCTCTACGGCGTGCTGCGGCTCGGGCGCAAGCTCTACGACCGCCAGACGGCGCTGTTGGCGGGCTGGCTGCTGCTCGGCAGCTACGGGTTCCTCTTCCACGCCCGGCTGGCCTCGGCGGAGATCGCCAATATGGCGGCGATCATCCTCGCGGTAGCCTGCTTCTTCGAGGTCGAAGAGAAGCCGCGCTTTTTCGATTACCTCATTTTCTCCTTGATCTGTTTCGTCGGCGCGCTCAACAAGGGAATGCCGGCCCTCGTCATGCCCTTTGTGGTGATCGCCCCCTACCTCTTCACCCGCAAACGCTGGCTGAAGCACGTCAACGCCTCCGCGGTCGCCGCCTTTCTCCTCGCTTCGGCGGTCTATGCGATCCCGATCTACTTCGCCGGCGCGCTGCCGGTGGAGGCGCCCCTCAATATGGCCGAAGAGGGACTCTCCGCCTGGGAACTGGTCTGGCGCGAGAACTTCGTTCGCGTCTTCAATGCCTTCGACCATAAAGACCCCTTCTACAGCTATTTCTACAACCTCCCCCGCCTTCTGCTCCCCTGGGTGCCGCTGACCCTGGTGGCGCTGGCCGGGCTCATCCGCAACTGGAAGCGCCTGCCGGAAGCCCAGAAAATGCTGATGATCGGCACGCTCGCCATGTTCATTCTCTTCATGCTGTCGACCTCGCGCCGCTGGTACTACATCCTGCCGGTGCTGCCCTTCACCCTCCTCTTCACCGCCGCCGGCTTGAATACGCCGGGCGGCGTCCGGCGCTGGAACGCGCCGGTGGTCTGCGGCATGCGGATTCTGGCCATCGCCGCCGGTTCGCTGGGGATCGCGAGCCTGATGTGTCTGCCTCTCTGGAGCCGTTTCTGCTCCTTTTCGCCGCCGACGCTCCTGGTGATCGCGCTGCCGGTCGGCGGCTTCCTGGTGTTGGCCGTGGCGCTCTTCGACCAGCGCCTCCGCGACTTGACCCGGCTGCCGCAGGAGCTTTGCGTGATGGTCGTCGCCGGCGCCATCGTCATGGCAACGGTGTTCGGCTGCGTCCTGCCCTCCTTCACTCTCTACCGCTCGGAGAAACCCTTCTACCTCGCCCTCGGCAAAACGAACCCCGACATCACCGGAGAAAACATCTTCGTCTGGCACCACGAGGTTCCGCCCAAGATGCTCTATTACCTCGACCTGCGCCGGGAAGTCGCCTGCGCCGACGCTAAAGGCGGAGAGCGCCGCCTCGGCAATATCAACCGCTTCCGGGAGTTCCTGGAGAAGAACCGGGGGCGGAAGGTCGCCATCCTCTCCATCGAGCGCGAGCGCGAAATGGTTCCTTTCGTCGACGCCGCCCGCGAATGCAAACTGGAAGTCGATTTCAAAAACCCCACCCTGAGCCAGCGGAAACTCGAAGTCCGCGAAGATAAAAAGTCAAAAACCTGGGCCGTCTGGGTCCTGGAGAGTGCAAAATGAGACAATCCGACAGTACCATTGATTTCGTTTCGATTGTGGTTCCCGTGTACAATGAGGAGGGATGCATCCAGGAGCTGATCGACCGCACCGTCAAAGTGATGGACGCCTCCGACTGCCGCTGCGAACTCATCCTGGTCGACGACGGCAGCCGCGACGGTTCGGCGGCGATCATGGAGAAAGCCAGCAAGGATAACCCCGACCGGGTCATCGCCTGCGTCCTCAACCGCAATTACGGGCAGCACTCGGCGATCATGGCCGGCTTTTCGCTGGTCCGCGGGAACCTGGTGATTACCCTCGACGCCGACCTTCAGAATCCCCCCGAGGAGATTCCGAACCTGATCGCCGCCGCCCGCCGGGGCAACGACGTGGTGGGAACCATTCGCCGCAACCGCCGCGACACCTTCTTCCGCCGCTACGCCTCGAAGGTGGTCAACTACGCCGCCCGCAAAGCCACCGGCGTCCATATGCACGATTACGGCTGCATGCTCCGCGCCTATCGGCGGCATGTGGTGGAGGCGATGCTTCAGTGCGACGAGCGCAGCACCTTTATCCCCGTCCTCGGCAACAGCTTCGCCCGCAACACCTGTGAGATCGACGTCGGCCACAGCGAACGGGCGGTGGGCGATTCGAAGTACTCCTTTCTGAAACTCATCAACCTTCAGTTCAACCTTCTCACCTGTATGACCACGGCGCCGCTGCGCATGATGACCTACCTCGGCATCCTCGCCGCGGGCAGCGGTTATCTGCTCGGCCTTTACATCCTCGTCCGCCGCTTCTTCGACCCGGATGGGGTCTGGTCGGCGCAGGGCGTGTTCACGCTGTTCGCGGTGCTCTTCCTCCTGGTGGGCTTCCAGTTCATCGGTCTCGGGCTGCTCGGCGAATATGTCGGGCGCATCTACACCGACGTCCGTCACCGTCCCCGCTACTTCATTGAAGAGGTCAAGGGGCGCAAGGAGTAGATGGGCAAACTCACCATCATCACCGGCGACGACGACTTCGCCGTCAAAGAGCGGGCCCGCATCGTCGCGGACCTGCTTTCGGGCGGCAACGTCGACGCCAATCCCGCCGCGGAGATCATCGCGGGGGACCGGGATGAAGAGAGACCCGAGGAGATCATGGCCCGCTTTCTGGGGGCGCTCCGCACGCCTCCCTTTCTGGTTCCTGAAAAGCTGGTCTGGCTGCGTCATTACCCCACTCTCGATTTGCTGGCCGGGAAAGACGCGGCCGAAGTGTACCGCGATACGCTGGCCTTCCTGGCCGTTCCCCTGCCGCCGGAGGTGACGGTGCTGATCGACGGCGGCGCGCTTGACGCGCGCAAGGGGCTCGCCAAAGCGCTGAAAGCCTCCGGGGCCGAATTCGAAGTCCTGAACGTCCCCAAAGGGAACGCCCGCCAGGCGGCCGACGACCGCCGCATCTTCATTCGCGAGCATTGCCGGGCCGCCGGGAAAGAGATCGACCCCGCCGCCAGCCAATACCTGACCGATACCGTCGCCGCCGACACCGGGACCTTGCGCCACGAGCTCGATAAACTGATCGGGTACGCCGGGAACGCCAACCGGATCACCCTCGATGACTGCCGCGCCGTCGCCAGCCGCACGCCCGAAGCGGTGAGCTGGGATTTCACCGGCGCGGTGGTGGCCCGGAACGCGCGGCAGTCGCTTCGCCTCCTCGACCAGCTCTTCCGCCAGGGGGAGGCCGAGGTCCGCATCATCTACCTTCTGTCGAACGAATTCCAGAACCTGATCCAGACCCGGATGGCGCTGAAGGAGCTGGGGATCACCCGGGTCAGTCCGCGCACCTTCGACTCGATTTCCTCTGAAGTGCGCGAGCGCTGCGCCGGGAATCCCCTCCTCAAACTGCACCCCTACCGCGCGTTCAAAACCTGCGAGGGAGCGGCAGCCTATCGCGACGAAGAGCTGGCGGCGGGGCTGGAATTGATCCGCGACACCTTCCGCAGCCTGGTTTCGGGGGGCGGCGACCGCCGCATCGCCCTCGAACAACTGATCCTGAAATTGACCATGAAAAAAATAACCGCTTGAAACAAAGGACTTCCCCCATGGAAAAACTGATCCGCGACTTCACCCGTCTTTACGGAGCCCCTCCGACCGCCGCCGCCCAGGCCCCCGGACGCCTCGAAATCCTCGGCAACCATACCGACTACAACCAGGGCTTCGTCCTCAGCTGCGCCGTCGAGCAGACCACCCGCTTCGCCCTGCGTCCCGTCGCCGGACGCGTCTGTCGCGTCAAAGACTTCCGCGACGGCAGCAGCAAAAACTTCAACCTTGACGACATCGCCAAAGCCCTCCCGAAAGACTGGAGCAACTACGTCAAGGGCGTCATCGTCGAACTGGCGAAGCGCGGCATCGAAGTCGGCGCTTTCGACGGCGCGCTCGAAAGTTCGGTTCCCCTGTCGGCGGGCATGTCCAGCTCCGCCGCGCTCGAAGTGGCCGCCGGCTTCGCCATGCGCGACGCCTTCGGCATCGAGCTCGCCCCCGAAGACTGGGCCCGCGTGGGGCAGGGGGTCGAAAATAACTACATGGGCCTCAAATCGGGCCTGCTCGACCAGTTCAGCTCGATCTTCGGGCGCAAGAATTCGATGATCCTCTCCGACTTCCGCACCGTCGAAGTCCTGCGCACCGTTCCCCTGCCGGAAGGCTACGCCATCGTCGTCATCAACTCGATGGTCAAGCACAACCTGGTCGATTCGGAGTACAACGTCCGCCGCCAGGATTGCGAAAGCGCCGCCGCCAAGCTCGCCCAGATCTATCCCGACGTCAAGACCCTCCGCGACGTCTCCCTCGAACAGCTCGCCGACGCCCGCACCGCCCTCACCGAACGCGAATACCGCCGCGCCCTCCACGTGGTCGGCGAATGCACCCGCGTCATGCGCGGTGTCCGCGTCCTCGAAGCCAACGACGTCGCCGCCTTCGGCCGCCTCTGGTTCGAATCCCACGAATCCAGTCGCGTCAACTTTGAAAACAGCACCGTCGAGCTCGACTACCTCATTGAACTGGCGAAATCCATCCCCGGCTGCCTCGGCGCCCGCCTCTCCGGCGGCGGCTTCGGCGGCATCTCCATCCACCTGGTGGAGAAAGCCGTCGCCGAAACCTACGCCAAACAGGTCCAGGCTGCCTTCCTGCAGCGCTTCTCCATCGAACCGGAATTCATCGTCTGCGCCATCGGCGACGGCGCCCGGTCGATGGCGGTCACCGAATAAGGCCGAACACCATGCGAATCCTGACCGGAATCCAGCCCTCGGGCACCCCCCATATCGGCAACTACTTCGGCGCCATGCGCCAGATCAACAAGATCCAGGACCGGGGAACGACCTTCATCTTCCTCGCCGACTATCACGCCCTCACCACCGGCCCGGAACCGGAAACGCTCCGCAAGAACGTCCTCGAACTCGCGATCAACTACATCGCCTGCGGCGTCGACGTCGAACGGACCATCCTCTTCCGCCAGTCCGACGTGCCGGAAGTCTGCGAACTCACCTGGATCCTCAACAACGTCACCCCCGTCGGACTCCTCGAACGCGCCCACAGCTACAAGGATAAGGTGGCCAAGAATTTCGCCCCCAACAACGGGCTCTTCAGCTACCCCGTCCTCATGGCCGCCGACATCCTCCTCTACCGGAGTGACCTCGTCCCCGTCGGCAAAGACCAGAAGCAGCACCTCGAAATCACCCGCGACATCGCCATCAAATTCAATAACCAGTACGGCGAAATCTTCACCATTCCCGAAGAGCTCATCCCCGAAGAAGTGGCGATCGTCCCCGGCATCGACGGCCAGAAGATGTCCAAAAGCTACAACAACACCATCCCCATCTTCGGCAAAGAGAAAGAACTCAAAAAGACGGTCATGAACATCGTCACCGACTGCAAAGACCTCGCCGATCCCAAAGATCCCGACACCTGCAACGTCGTCGCCCTCTACAAACTCTTCGCCACCCCCGAAGAACTCGAAACCATGAAAGCCAACTACCGCGCCGGCAACTACGGCTACGGTCACTCCAAAATCGCCCTCTTCGAGAAACTCTGGTCCTACTTCGAACCCATGCGCAAAAAACGCGCCGAACTCGAAGCCAACCTCGACTACGTTTGGCAAATCCTCCGCGCCGGAGCTGACAAAGCCCGCGCTGAAGCCGAGAAAACCATGTCCGACGTCCGTCACGCCGTCGGCCTCCGCTAAGGGGCCTGTGGGACTCGGGGGAAAGCGAAAACCCCTTCTTTTCACG
>JAVBRV010000417.1:0-3988 GCA_031547585.1 Victivallaceae bacterium | reverse complement strand
AAGCGCGGCAAGCGCCGCGAGCGGAGGGGAGGGAACTCATTTGCCTCTGGCAACTGAGCGAAGGCACAAGAGTGCCGAAGCCGAACGTAGTCGAGCGAAGGCCTCGCCGTCTGAGAGTCGCTGCGCAGCAGCGAAAGTAAGGTCGCGAGAGCGACCGCTACGATCCGGAATCGGGGTCGCCCTGTCACATCACGTCTCTGCCCAAGGGCGGGGGTGGGCTTGGGCGGGGAGTAAGGCCCCGCCCAACTCCCACGGCGCACCACGTATATCGCGTTGGGAGCCGCCGGACAAGTCCGGCGGTCGGCGATAACGCATTATAAATATCTACAAAGCACATGCTTCCAAACCATTAAGGAGAACCCGATGAAACGAGTTATTTCCGCTTTTCTTGCCGTAACCGCTCTGACGCTCGGGGCGTTCAACCCCGAGACGGTGGAGACGAAACCCGGCGAACCCTATGTGGTGCGCGAGGGGATGCCGAATGTGATTGCGAAACTGAAGGCGAAGCAGCCGGTGATGATTGCGTACTTCGGGGGGAGTATTACGGCACAGAACGGCTGGCGCCCGCAGACGCTGAAATTTTTCCAGAAGTGCTACCCGGGGGTGGAGATTAAACAGGTGAACGCGGCGATCGGGGGGACCGGTTCCAACCTCGGCGCGTTCCGGTTGGAGTACGATGTGCTGCGCCACAAGCCCGATCTGGTGTTTGTGGAGTTCGCGGTCAACGATCAGGGGGCGAAGGTGGTTGAAATCCGCCGCTCGATGGAGGGGATCGTCCGCCAGATCTGGCGCGCGCTGCCCGAGGCGGATATCTGTTTTGTTTACACCATCACCGGCGGCAACCTCAAGTCGTACGCGGCCGGGACGCTGCCGGACCCGGCGCTGGTGATGGAGGAGATTGCAGGGCATTACGGTATTCCCACGGTCAACTTCGGCTGGGAGGTCGCCCGGCTGGAGAAAGAGGGGAAGCTGGTGATGAAGACTGACGACGAAGGGATGGCCCGGGTTTCCGGCGACGAATTGAACGAGGCGTCGGAGCTGCCGCTGACCAAGGACGGCAAGATTCCCTTCGCCAAAGATGGGGTGCACCCCCTGATCAATACGGGTCATGTTCTCTATACGCGGCAGTTCGCGGCGGCCTTCCCGGCGATTGCGGCGGCGGGGAAGGTGGGGGCGCACGTGCTGCCCAAGCCGATGCTGGCCGATTCGCTGGAAAACGTCCGCACCGTGCGGCTGGATGACGCCGGCGTCACGGTGACCGGCGGGGAGAAGCTGCCGGCGACGGATGCGGTCGCCAAGGCTTTCGCCCACCGCCTCCCGGGGCTCTGGAAGCTGACGCCGGGGGCGACGCTGGAGTTCAAATTCAAAGGAACCCGCGCGGCGGCCTACGATCTTCTCGGCTCCGACTGCGGTTCGTTCGAGGTGACGGTCGACGGGGAGCAGAGCCGGGAGAACAGGCGCTTCGACGCCTATTGCACCTACCGGCGGCTGGCGTTGGCCAACCTCTTCAGCGGCAAGGATGGAATCCATACCGTGCGGATCCGGGTGACCGGGAACGAGTTCGACAAGCGGGCCGTGCTTTTCCCGCGCAACCGGGCCGATTTTGACAAGGACCCGGCGAAATATGCTCCGCTCAACTGGTACGCGGGCTGTCTCTTCATCGTGGGGGAACTGGTTCCATGAGCACGTTCCGTACCGAGATCGAGTTTCTGCGGCAGCACGGCCTGGAGCCGGTGATCCTGGAAAATGATTCGGGCGCGCGTCTCGCGGTTGCCGCCGAGTACCAGGGGCGGGTGATGGTGAGCGCGGCGGCGGAGGAAGCTCCGGCCTGCGGCTGGATCAACCACCGGCTGATCGCTTCCGGGCAGCACGAAGCGCACATCAATGCCTGGGGCGGAGCCGACCGCTTCTGGCTGGGTCCGGAGGGGGGGCAGTTTTCGGTCTACTTCCCGCCCGGCGCGGATTTCACCTTCGCCAACTGGCAGGTTCCGCCCATGCTGGATTCCGAAGCGTGGATCCTGGAGCGGCGGACGACGAAAAGCGCCCTCTTCTCCGCCGAATTCGAAGTGACGAACTGGTCGGGCCATGTGAAAAAGCTCCGTCTGGAACGGGAGGTCGAACTCCTGGCCGACGATGAATTCTCCCGCGAACTGGGCCTCGACCTCGATTTCGGGCCGCTGCACTCGGTCGGCTTCATCACCCGCAACCGCATCCGCAACCGGGGCGGCGAAGCCTGGACCCGCGAAAACGGCGCGCTCTCGGTGTGGATGCTCGGCATGTTCGAAGTCTCCAGCCGCAACCGGGTGATTCTGCCCTACCGCCCGGGGTCGCCCGGGCCGGTGGTGAAAAGCGACTACTTCGGCGAGATTCCGCCGGACCGGCTGGAAGTCGACCGCGACCATCATCGCGTTCTCTTCGTCGCCGACGGCGAAAGCCGGGGGAAACTGGGACTGCCTCCCGCGCGCGTCACCGGGCTCCTCGCCGCCATCGACCGCGAACGGGAACTCTTTACCGTCGTGCGCCATTCAACGCCCGCCGACGGAGCCCTCTGCGTCAACTCCGCCTGGGAGCATCAGGCCGATCCCTATCTCGGCGACGCCGCCAACGCCTACAACGATGGTCCGTTTGAAGACGGTTCGCGGCTCGGTCCCTTCTTTGAGCTGGAATCCTCCTCCCCGGCGCTTTTTCTGCAACCCGGAGAAAGTTTCGAGCACCGTCACGCCACCTTCCATTTCAACGGCGACATCCAGTCGCTCAATTCGCTGGCCGCCAAGTTGCTATAGTCATAGTACACTAACTATCAATGAATGCTTTTGCCAGTTCGGCAAAGCGGTTCCCCCGTTCTTCGTAATTGCGGAAGAGGTCCATGCTGGCGCAGCCGGGGGAGAGGAGTATGACGTCTCCCGGTTGGGCGGCGTTGGCGGCGTTGTTGAAGGCGCGGTCGAAATCCATGCCGCAATCGGCGGAGGGAATTTCTTTGGGGAGTGCGGCGCCGATTTTGGCGCGACATTCGCCGTAGAGGGCGGCGAAGCGGGCCTGGATGCTGCTGAAGGGACTGAAATCCATGCCTTTATCGAGACCGCCCAAGAGGAGGACAGCCGGGGTGTTCAGGGTTTTCAGGGCGGCCAGGACGGCGGCGGGATTGGTGGCTTTTGAGTCGTTGATGAAACGGAGCCCTCTTCCTTCGGCGACTAATTCCAGACGGTGGCGGCCGGGGGAGAAGCTGCGGATGGCTTCCCGGAAGGCGTCGGTGAACAGCTGTTCGGCGGGGACGACCCGCAGGATTAATTCCACGGCGGCCGCGAGGTTTTCGCGGTTGTGGGGGGCGGCGAGACGGGTTTCATCGAACCGGATGACTTCGCGCCCGTCCGCCAGCAGCCGGTCGGCGTTGACCGAGACCCGGCCGGGGCGGTGGAAGGAGAGGCCGTAGATCCGGTTTTCGGGGGGAACATGGCGGAAGATTTTGCGCTTGACTTCGGCATACTCTTCGAAGCCGCCGGGGTAGCGGTCGATGTGATCGGATTCGAGGTTCAGCAGCGCCGCCGCGATGGGGGCGAAGGTTTCGGCGAGTTCGAGCTGGAAGGAGCTGACTTCGACCACCGGCAGCGAATCGTTCGGCAGTTCGCCCGCGAGCATCGCCCGGGCGACCTCGGAGAGGGGGTTGCCGATGTTCCCCGCCGGAACCGGCTTCAAACCGAGCGCGGCGAGGAGGTGGCAGACGAGCTCGGTGGTGGTGGTTTTGCCGTTGGTTCCGGTGATGGCGAGACAGCGTTGACCGGGGAGGCGGGTGAAGCCGAATTCGAGTTCGCCCATCATGTGGCAGTGTTTGGCCGCCGCCCGGTAGAGCGCCGAACGCCCGGGATGCACGCCGGGGCTGACGACCGCCAGCTTGAAACCGGCGACGGCCGGTTCCGCGTCCGGCGTATCGTTGTCGTTGAGGATGCGGGGAACAAGGCCCGTTTGTTCGGCGAGGCGGGCGGCGGCGCGC
>JAVBRV010000393.1:0-3336 GCA_031547585.1 Victivallaceae bacterium | reverse complement strand
CCATTACCAGTGAACCGTAAGCGATAATCCGCCACTTCATGGCTTCTCCCCCTCAGATTTGTCCCGCTTCTTCTTCCAGCCTTTGCGGAGGCTGATGAGAAACGCGGCGATGAAAAACAGTGCCGCCCAGAAGATCGTCATCAGCCCCTTCAGATGCTTGACCTCCCGGTAGCCGAACCAGATGAGAATCCCGGCGGCCAGCGCCCCGTAAGCGGCGAGAATCCAGTAGAGGAAGCGGTCGCGGGCGACGAGGCAGTAGGCCACCCCCATGCCGAACTCCAGCCCGAGCCAGAGGTAGGGCTGGGGAATACTTATCCGCGAATGCGGTCCGAAAACGAACGCACCCATCACCAGCAGAAAAGCCAGCCAGCCAAAGCCCAGGAGGCGGCGGAAATCACGGCACTCCAACTCGCGTCCGCAGAGGGCAATCCCCATCACCGCCGCCACTCCGGCGTGGAGCGGAACCAGCCAGTTGTAGCCGGCGGGCAGCTGATTCCGGCCGAGCCACCCCGCGAAGAGAACGGCGGCGACGGTGAAGAAGACGCGCATAAAGGTATTGTTCCAGCGGAGGAGAAACCGGAAGAGCAGCGCCAACGCCCCGATTCCGGCGACGGCCGGGAACCACGAAGGTCCGACCCGGAAGAGCAGCGCCAGAAACAGCGTCACCGCCAGCGCCCCCTCACACTCCCGGAAGCCCCGCAACCGGGCATAACCGTAAAACAGGGCGATGCTGCTGAAAACCAGCGCCGCCGGGGTAAAGCCGTGGCAAAACACCAACTGATAAAACTCCCGGTACGAAGCGGACGGACGCCCCGGCGTGATCGCCAGCAGGAGCAGCAGCGCCGGGAGCAAGACCACGGCGGCCGAATCGGCGGCGCGATCCGCCTTCCGGTACTCGACGATCAAAAGAAGCGCGGCGAGCGCGGGCGGCAGCAGCATATAGAGGCCGAAACCGCTCTCCAGCGCGCCGAAATTGCCGAGCTCCCCGTGCGCGGCGTGGAAGGAGAGCGTCATCAAGTAGGTGCGGAGCAATATCCCCACCCACAGCATAACCGCCGCCGACCACGGGAAAAGGGGAGCGCGCCAGGGGGTGTTGCTCCCCTCGGCGCAGCGCGAACCGCAGCGCGCCGCCGGGAGGAAGCCGAGCGCAAAAAGCAGCGCCGCCGCCACCGGGAAGGCGAGAATGCCCCACAAAGAAGGCGTGCGCGTATCCGGATAACGCAAAATCAGCTCCGCCAGCAGAAGCGGCCAGGCGAAAAAGGCCCCGAGAACGGAATACACGCCGATCAAAAAGCCGCGTGGGAAACGGATATTCAGCCCCCTCCGAATGGACTCGATCACCCCCAGCGAGAAGAAGAATCCCGCCGTAAGGTACGCGCGCCCGGCGAAATCGCCGTCGAGAAGCTCGCTGTCGGAGCCGATCGACTGGGTCATCAGAAGAAGGAGGACGCACATGAAGATCGAGCGGGCGTCATCCCAGACGCGGCCCCAGCGGACGATGAAGATCGAAGTCCCCGCCAGCAGCGCCGTGAAAGCGGCATTGAGCCCGAGGGGAACCAGCGCGTTACGGTCGAGCGCCCCGGTGCGGAACACCACCGTCTCCGCATAGAGGACGATGGCCGCGCTGATAAGGTAAAAGGGATTGCTGTTGTAAAGAAAGCGCATCAGATGCAAAGGCGTCGGCTCCGCCTTTACCGGCATCGGTTCCACTTCAACCGGCGCCAATTCCGCCTCCACGGGCGGCGTTACGTCAGGAGTCCCGGTGTCGTCGCTCATCTTTTCCCCCCGAAAAATTGCTTCCACGATTCCCTGCTGGAAACATAATCCGTCATCCGCAACTTTGCAAGGAGCCGAACGCACAAATTGCGGCCTCAAGCGAGTACTTCTGATTAGAGTTCCATCCGCCTGACCGGGAATTTACGCTGAAAACCTTGCTTCGGGGAGCGTTTCCCGCTTGCAACGGCCCCTTTTACTGCTATATTACAGATTTGACATGACACGAAAACCCCTACAAATGCGGAAAGGAGGGAGTCAGAATGCAGAATAATTCCGGTTTTGTGACGCTCGATGTGGAAGGTAAAGAGGTTCGCCTGCCGATCGTCATTGGCTCAGAAGGCGAAAAAGGGATCGATATCAGCACCCTCCGCCGCGAGACCGGCTTCGTCACCATCGACCCCGGCTTTATGAATACGGCCGCCTGCTACAGCTCGATCACCTTTATCGACGGCGATAAAGGCATCCTGCGCTATCGCGGCATTCCCATCGAAGACCTGGTCAAAAAAGCGACCTTCATCGAAGTCGCCTATCTGTTGATCCACGGCACCCTGCCCAGCGAAGAGGAGCGGCGCAACTTCTCCAACATGCTCAACATGAATTCGTTGCTGCATGAGGACATGCGTCACTTTTTCGACAACTTCCCGCAGGGGTCGCACCCCATGCACATCCTTTCGACCATGATCAACGCGCTGGCGGCCTTCTACCCCAACGTGGACCTGAAATCGATGGAGGAAGCGATCGATCTCTCGAGCGCGCGGCTGATTTCGATCGTCCGCACGCTGGCGGCCTTCGCCTATAAGAAATCGATCGGCGAACCGGTGGTCTACCCCCGGCACGACCTCTCGTACTGCGCGAACTTCCTCAATATGATGTTCGATTCGCCGGTGCGTCCGTACCAGATTCACCCCGAGGCGGTGCGGCTCCTCAACGTGCTGTTCATCCTCCACGCCGACCACGAGCAGAACTGCTCGACCACGGCGGTGCGCGCCATCGGCAGCGCCCAGGTGAACCTCTACGCCACCATCTCGGCCGGCATCTCCGCCCTCTCCGGACCGCTCCACGGCGGCGCCAACCAGGCGGTCATCGAAATGCTGAAGACGATCCAGACCGACGGCGACGTGGATAAATTCATCCGCATGGCGAAGGATAAGAACAACCCCTTCCGCCTGATGGGTTTCGGCCACCGGGTCTACAAAAATTACGATCCGCGCGCGGCCATCGTCAAGCGCGAGTGCGACAACTATCTCGGACTCATCAAGCTGAACGATCCGTTGCTTGACATCGCCCGGCGGGTGGAAGAGGCGGCGTTGAAGGATTCCTACTTCGTCGACCGCAACCTCTACCCCAACATCGACTTCTACACCGGCATCCTCTACCGGGCGCTGGGGATTCCGGAAGATATGTTCACCGTGATGTTCGCGCTGGCGCGCCTGCCCGGCTGGGTCGCGCATTGGCGGGAGATGATCGGCGACGACACCAAGATCGTCCGTCCGCGGCAGATCTACACCGGCAAGACGCCGGCGGAGACCGCCGGAGTGATGGATCTGCGGGACCAAGTCC
>JAVBRV010000435.1:0-3515 GCA_031547585.1 Victivallaceae bacterium | reverse complement strand
GCTGCCTGATTCTTTCCGCCCTGTATGTTAGTTTTTCTCTCGCGACTCTGCTCTGGATGTCGCGGGAAGACCGCGAGGAGTTTTTCACGCCCGATCAGTGCTTGAAATGGCGGTTCGGGGTGCCGCTTCACCTGGTCGCGTTGTCGGCGTTCACCTGCGCCCTGATCTGGCTGGCGGGATCGCTGGAACGGAGCGTCATGACCCTGAAGGAAGGGCTCTCAAACGGTACTATATTGTGGATCATCCTCTTGGTCTTTCTCTTTGCGGTCGCGGCGGTTGCGGCATCCGCTCTCTGGATGAATTTGACGACTCATTACCTGACCCGTTCTGTGAACCGGCGCCATTTCAGCACCTGCTCCGGACTGGTTGCGGATGGCGGCTGCGACCGTCCGCAGAACGAATATGACCTGAATTTCATCGGTGGTTATCCATTGATGGCCGAGGGGGAAGCCATCCCGGCGTGCAGCGTTTGCGGGGAGCCGCAGACATTCTTCTTTCAGATCACCTTTGCCGGGAAGCATCCGTGGTGCGGTTATACGCTGGCGGCTTTCCTTTGCACCTCTTGCTCGGAGGAAGAGAATTGTATTCCGGAAAGGCTTGAGGGGGAACTCTGGGATGCCGATATCCCCGCCGGTTTTCTGGAACGCTATCAGAAGAATTTCCGTTTTGTCGTGACTCAGATCAGTGATTGCGTGATCCGCGAAGACTATGTGCCGAAAATCAAATTTCAACCGCTGGTTCCCTGTGACGGGCTCCCCCGCCTGGGGTGGACCGTCAATATCGAGGCCCCCGATTGGCTGGCGGGGAATGAAGCGCCGGGGTGCTACGCTTCCACAGAGAAGGTGCTTTTTCTCTGTCAGCTCGCGCCGGGTTTCCTGTTTCCGCTGTTGCCGGGGGCTCCGCCGTACCGGCTCCCGGATCCATCCGGGAAGTTGTATGTGGCTTCCAGTACGCACTATGAGTATTTTCTCGGGAATTCAATCTATCTGTATGGGCCGGAGAATCCGGAACGCGGCTTGGTATACGCTTTCCCGCAATGCAACTGACCAGCGATACGGATGGATACGGAGTAAAGAAATGGAAACTCTGCGATAGGGGGAAACGATGCGCTTCTTTAAAATCAAATTTGCCTCGAAACCGAAGATAAAGACTGCGGTGGAACTGTTTCGTGAAATGGTTCAGGTGCTGCTGGGCGGAGCTTTTCTGTCGTTGGCGGCGTTGCAAGTCCCGTGGATCGTGGAGTTGCTGAGGCCATTTTGTACCTGGCGGGATGCGCCGCGGGACCTTCAGGCGGCGCAAGTAGCTGCTCCCGGCGCAGCCCTGGGGGGCCTCTTCGTGGTAATGATTTTGGCTTATATTGCGCAGGAAAAAATTATGGCGGCGGTTGCGCGGGAGCGGACATGCGAACTTTCCCGGTGGCAAAAAGCCGGATTCCCGATCTTCCGGCATGTCTTCATCAACTTTTTCTATCCTTTGCGAAGAGAACGCGGCTTTCGCGCTGCCGCCGGGTTCCTCTCGGTTTCCGCGCTGGCGGCCTGGGGAGTGGCTGTTGCTTTCGGGCCAATGAATCCCGGATTTTCTCTGTTGATGGCGGTCAGCGTGCTTGCCGGAATCCGGGCCATGCGGCTCCTGACCGGGAGCCGGTTCTCCCGCGCCCAGCGGATCGGCGGATTCGCGCTGGCGGGGAGCGCCGCCGTCTCTCTGCTCATCGGATACTCCTTCCATTGGAATTTGAACCGGAAATTGGAAGAGGAGCGGCGCCACTGGCGAAGCGCCGGTATCCCTCTTACTGTCAGCGAGGCCGAAAAGCACTATTACCGGGGAACCGCCCCCAATGCCGAGTTCACCCGGCTCTGTAATCGCAAGCAAGATAAGGAGGCCTATTCCCTTTACTCCGTCCCCGGCGTCTACTATTCCGCCCCGCCGTCGGAACGGAAACGGCTTCGGGCGTACCTCGCCTCCGAAGCGGCAGAGCAGGATTTCAGCGGCATAGCGGAATTGATAACGGGACATCCCTTTTTGAAGTGCCGGGTCGAATTTGTTACGCCCCTCTCCAGGACCCAGTTACCGCAGTGGAACTACATCCGGGAGGTGTGCCGCTACCTGGGTTCCCGGATCGTCTGCGCCGCCGAAGACGGCGACCGGGAGGAAGCCATGCGACAGTTCCGGCTGCTGGACCGCTTTCAGGAAACGGCTCTGCAAAGTAGCTGCGTCATCGGGACGCTGGTCGCCGCCGTCTGCGAGAGGATACGATGCGATGCGATTGCCGTACTCATCGGGAGCGGAATTTTGACCGACGGCGATCTTACCGAAATCGAAAACCGCAATCACGGGCATCCCGAGGAATTCCGGGAAGCCATCCGGCGCGGTGAGCGCGACAATGCCGCCGTTGATTATGAAGACGTCTTTTTCCACACCCATTCCGGCCTCACTTTGAAAGACGCTTTTCAGGCGGAATCGCAGATTCATATTTGCGGGCACGGCAATAATCATATCTTCCGCGCTTTTATGTATTGGGCAATCGTCAGAGGGAGCTACCCCCCCGTCAATCCCCTGTTTTTGTGGACGAACGTTTCCGATCAGCTGAATCAGCTTCACTGGATGCGGTACAAACGGCGGATCATCGGCTATTATGACGGAAGCAGCGACTATTATCTGCGGGAGGGTGAGAGAACCGCGCTGACGGAAGCCTACCAAAAGCGGCCGCTGTTTTGTGAAAATATGTTGGATTCCGCCCATTTTTTCGTCGACCGGAAATATTCACGCATGTTTACCTTCTTCCGCATGACCGACCTCGGGCTGAAGATCGAACGGTTCCGCCGGGCGAACGGCCGCCTCCCCGAAACCCTGGCTGAGCTCGGGATTCCCCTCCCGGTGGACGCGGCAAGCGGGGAACTGATCCGCTATACCCGGGGGAGCGTTCGCCTCTGGGATTGGGAGAGCGGTTCCAGCGAAATGATTCCCCGCGAACTTCCCGGCTGGCAGCTCTCTGCCCCCGGTGGAAATCTCGATCAGCCGAAGGTGGAGCCCAAAGAGCATAGACGCGACAGTTTCACCGTCATCGCCCCATGGCCGGTCCCGGCCCCGCCGGAGCCGCCGCCGCAAGCTGAATGGGGCCCATACGGACCATTCGGGGGGCCATCGAAGTAAGGCACAACGCGCGGCCGCCCAAGTCAAACTAGCGCGGTAGGCGCCGCGAAGTGAATGTGAGGGTACTCGTTTGCGGCAGCAAACGAGCAAGGAGCAAATGCGACGCAGCCGGCCGAACGTCGGCCTCGGGGTACGGCGCTGTTAGCGTCGCGCCGCTCGTTGGCGGCGTTCCCCAAACCGTGTTGTTGTCCAGCCGAAATGCGGCACAACACGTTGCCGCCCAAATCAAACTAGCGCGGTAGGCGCCGCGAAGTGAATGTGAGGGTACTCGTTTGCGGCAGCAAACGAGCAAGGAGCAAATGCGACGCAGCCGAACGTAACGCAGCGAAGGCCCCGCCGTCTGAGGGCGCCACGAAGTGGCGATA
>JAVBRV010000492.1:0-10822 GCA_031547585.1 Victivallaceae bacterium | reverse complement strand
TTGGGGGAGGGGCGGAAAATCCCCTTTTTTTTCCGCAAAAAAAAGGGTTTTCCGCTCCTCCCCCAAGTCCCGCGACTCAGTTTTGCGAAGAGGGAATGAAGTTGGTGTTGATGCGGGGTTCGGGGGTGGGCGGGGGGATGTTGGCGGCGTGGATGGAGGAGATGAGCCAGGCCATGTTGCGGCCGAGGGTTCGCATGATTTGGAGTCCTTCGAGGTCGCGTTTGACTTCTTCGGGGGTCATGCCGTGGACGGCGTTCCAATATTGGGATGAGACGACGGGCATATTGCTGATGGTGAAGTATTTATTGATTCGGTCGAAGGAGGCGCTGGCTCCGCCGCGCCGGCAGGAGACGATGCCGGCGCCGGGTTTGTAGGCGTAGCGGGCGGATTTCAGGAAGAACATGCGGTCGAGGAAGGCGCTGAGTGCGCCGTTGATGGAGGCGTAGTATACGGGGGAGCCGATGACGATGCCGGAGGCTTCGGTGGCGAGGTCGATGCATTCGTTGACGTGGTCGTTATTGAAGATGCAGTGTCCGGATTCGGCGCATTTTCCGCAGGCGATGCAGCTATGGGTTTCGGAGCCGATGTGGAAGATGCGGGTGGCTATGCCGGCTTTTTCGATTTCGCCCGCCACTTCGGAGAGGGCGGTGAAGGTGCATCCTTTGGCGTGGGGGCTGCCGTTGATTAAGAGAACGTTCATTTGATTTCGGCCTCCATGATGAAGTCATCCATGACGAATCCGCTGCCGATGTCTACTTTGACTGCGTCGGCCTGGTAGAATCCGGCGCGGCGGTAGGCTTTGAGGGCGGCGACGTTATTTTTATTGACGTTGAGCCGGAGGAAGCGGCTGCCTTGGGCTTTGGCGGCATCGAGGGCGTGGCGCAGGGCCAGCTGACCGATGCCGCGGCCGTGCCAGGCGAAATCGAGGTAGAGTTTGTGGAGCTTCAGCACGCCCGGTTTCTCTTCGCAGGGGCCGAGGGAGATAAAGCCGATGGGGGTTTCGCCGTCGCAGATGAGGTCGAAGGTGACGCCTTCCGTCAGCTCTTTTTGGATGACGGGGAGGGAGTACATGGCTTCGATCATATAGTCGATCTGGCCGGGGGGCAGCAGTTTGCCGTAGGTATCGGGCCAGATGCGGCGCGCCAGCTCTTCAAGGAGCGGAAGCTCTTCGGGGCGGGCGGGGCGGATGGCGATATCGCTCATCATTTCCCCCCCGGGACTTTGCCGAAAACCTTCATCACCTGCTGGAGGTCGCTCCAGGCGTCGCGCTTGGCGGCCGGTTCCCGCAAGAGGAACGAGGGGTGGAAGGTGGGCATGACGGGAATGCCGTTGAAGCCGAGCCACTTGCCGCGCAGGCGGCTGATGCCCTCCTGCCGGTTGAGGAGGTAGCGCACGGCCACCGCGCCCAGTACGACGATGACTTCGGGCCGGATGAGTTCGATCTGGCGCACCAGGAAGGGGCGGCAGGCGGCGGCTTCATCCGGCTCGGGGTTGCGGTTGCGGGGGGGGCGGCACTTCACCACGTTGGCGATGTAGACCTCGGCGCGGCTGAACTGCATGGCTTCGATCATTTTGGTGAGGAGCTGGCCGGCGGGGCCCACGAAGGGGCGGCCCTGTTGATCCTCGTCGTGGCCCGGACCTTCGCCGATGAACATCAGTTTGGCCTCGGGGTTCCCTTCGCCGAAGACCACGCTGCCCCGGGTCGGCGCGAGGGGGCAGGCGTGACAGGCTTGCGCGAGGGCGTTCAGCTCTTCGAGGGTGGCAACTTCGGCCGCGGGCGCCGGGGGGGAGAAGGGGGTGGCGATGGCGGCGGCATGCGGTTGAACCGGCGGCGCGGAACGCCGTTCCGGAACCGGAATCGGTTCCCGAGCCGGAGGGTGCGACGGAGCCGCCGCCGGGCGCGCCTGATTTTGAAAAAGCGCCTGGCGGGTCTCTTCGGAGACGGCGAAACCGGGCCGTCGTTGGGCTTCGCGGCGCAGGCAATCGGTCAATTGTTGAAAAAACTCTTCGGGCATATTGCATCCAAACTTGTTAAAACCCGAAAACGGGCTATTTTAATATATACATCGTGTCGGTAAATTGAAAGGTTTCCAACCCTGAATCGGTGAAAATTTTTCACGGGCCGTCCGAGCCGGTACGCGGCCGGAATGCCCGCAATTACCTTATCAAGAAGGAGTTTTCTGTCATGAAAGTGGTCGTCGCTTATTCCGGCGGTCTCGACACCTCGGTGATCGTCAAGTGGGTCAAGGAGAAGTATAACGCTGAAATCGTCGGTTTCTGCGCCGACGTCGGCCAGGAGGAAGAGCTGAACGGCGTTGAGGCCAAGGCGATCCGCACCGGGGCCACCAAGTGCTACGTCGAGGATTTGACCGAAGAGTTCGCCCGCGATTTCATCTTCCCGATGATGCAGGCGAATGCCGTTTACGAGGGCAACTACCTTCTCGGCACCTCCATCGCCCGCCCGCTGATCGGCAAGCGCCTGATCGAGATCGCCCGCGCCGAAGGCGCCGACGCCATCTGCCACGGCGCCACGGGCAAGGGCAATGACCAGGTGCGTTTCGAGCTGACGGCCTACGCCATGGAGCCGAACATCAAGATCATCGCCCCCTGGCGCGAGTGGGATTTCACCGGCCGTATGGACCTCATCAAGTACGCCCAGGAGAACGACATCCCGGTGACCACCACCGCGGCGAAGCCCTACAGCATGGACCGCAACCTCCTGCATATCAGCTTCGAGGGCGGCATTCTCGAGGACCCCTGGAACGCTTTCCCGGACGACATTTCGGTGATGACGCTGCCCTTGTCGCAGGCCGCCGACGAAGCCGAAGACGTCATCGTCGCCTTTGAAAAGGGCGTTCCGGTGGCGGTGAACGGCGAAGCGCTCAGCCCCGCCAACATCATGCGCAAGCTGAACGCCATCGGCAAGCGCCACGCCGTGGGCCGCGCCGACATCGTCGAGAACCGTTTCGTCGGCATGAAGTCGCGCGGCGTCTACGAGACTCCCGGCGGCACCATCCTCCAGCGCGCCCACCGCGGTCTCGAGGAGATCACCATGGACCGCGAAGTCATGCACTTGCGCGACAGCTTCATTCCGCGTTACAGCGACATGGTGTACAACGGTTTCTGGTACGCCCCCGAGCGTGAAATGCTCCAGGCGGCGATCACCGAGAGCCAGCGCTACGTCACCGGCGAAGTCCGCCTGAAGCTGTATAAGGGCGCCTGTCACCTGACCGGCCGCCGTTCGGCCTACAGCCTGTACGACGACGCCGTCGCCAGCTTCGAGGGCAACGAGGCCTACAACCAGAAGGACGCCGAGGGGTTCATCCGCCTCAACGCGCTCCGTCTGCGGGTTCTGGCGCGGAGCAAGCAGCGCCGCTACTGATTACGATCCGTTTCATTCCTAAAGAAAGAGAAAAATATGTCGAAGAATTACAAGATCGCCGTTCTGCCCGGCGACGGCACCGGTCCCGAGGTGGTTGCCGAGGCGGAGAAGGTCCTCGCCGCCGCGGGCAAGAAGTTCGGTTTCAGCTTTGCGAAGACCTACTACAACTGGGGCGGTGAAAACTACCTCAAGACCGGCGAGACGCTGCCCGCCGACGCCAAGGAACAGCTGTCGCGTCACGACGCGGTGCTGCTGGGCGCGATCGGCCACCCGGATGTGAAGCCGGGCATCCTCGAAAAGGGGATCCTGCTGAAGCTCCGCTTCGATCTCGACCAGTACATCAACCTCCGCCCGGTGAAACTGTATCCGGGCGTCGAGACTCCGCTGGCCAACAAGAAGCCCGAGGACATCGATTATGTGGTGGTGCGCGAGAACTCCGGCGGCGTCTACACCGGAATGGGCGGCAACGTCCAGATCGACACGCCCGACGAAGTCGCCTGCCAGAACTGGGTGTACACCCGGTCGCAGGTGGACCGCTGCCTGAAATACTCCTTCGAGCTGGCCGAGAAGCGCCACACGAAGGAAAATCCGTGGCGCGGACTCTCCGACGCGGATAAGAAGGCCGGTTACACCGCGCAGCTGACCTTGGTCGGCAAGACCAACGTCCTGACCTACGTCTGCGGCCTCTGGGAGCGCGCCTTCAACGCGATGGCCAAGAACTACCCGACCGTCAAGACCAACTACTGCCACGTCGACGCGACCACCATGTGGATGGTGAAGAACCCCGAGTGGTTCGACGTGATCGTCACCGAGAACCTGATGGGCGACATCATCACCGACTTGGCGGCGATGACTTCGGGCGGCATGGGGATCTCTTCGGGCGGCAACCTGAATCCGAAGGGCGTCAGCATGTTTGAGCCCATCGGCGGCTCGGCCCCCAAGTACACCGGTCTCGGCGTCATCAACCCCCTGGCGGCGATCGGCGCAGCGGCGATGATGCTCGACTTCCTCGGTGAGAAGGAAGCGGCCCGGGCGATCGAAAAGAGCATGGCCATCGTCACCGGCGGCAAGCTGAAATCGATGGCTGCCGGCAAGATGGGTTATTCGACCAGCCAGGTCGGCGACCTGGTGGTGGAAAACCTCTGACGAGAGGGGAAGGGTTGCGATGGAATTCGCCGACATGGCTGAGATTCTCGAACGCTGCAGTGAACCGGGGAGCGCTTACCACGCTTTCCGGGAGCGCGGAGAGGCCGGTTACATCCTCAAGAGCTGGATGGAGCCGGGCGACGGTTTCGTGGAATTTCTCGGCGGGTTGGAGAATCCGTCGCACCTTTTCAAGTCTTCCAAAAAGATCCGCGCGGCGATTGTCGCGGATCTTTTTGTCAAGCGTTACAATTTTCGTTCGTGGCGGAATGCGTTTCGCCGGACGTTTCGTACGCCGCGCCCGTACCGGGTGCTGGCGGCATCGCTCCGCTTGAAGGAGTACGCGATTCCGACGGCGGAGGTATTGGCGGCAGTGCGTTTCAGCCGTTACCGGCTGGCGTATGAGGATTTTCTGATTACCCGCAAATTGTCGCCGCTGCAATTGTTTTGTTCCGACCTGGCGGGGGAGTTTGCGGCGGGTGATCCGTACCGGCAGTTTGTGTCGGGGGTGGTTTCGATGCTGGTGAAGATGCACACGGCGGGGGTGGAGCATGGGGATCTCAGCTTGCGGAATCTGTTTTGCCGGAAGAGTCAGATCGGGAATTACTCCGACTGGGGGGTGATCGACCTGGACGGCGCGTCGGTGTATGATGAAGAGCTGGGGCTGTCGCGCCGCCGGCGGGAGCTGGCGCGGCTGGTGAGTTCTTATTTGCGTTGCATTCGGGACAGGGACAAGTCGTTGAAGCCGGATGTGCCGTCGATTATTTTTGATTTTGCGCGGAAGTACCAGGAGATTTCGGGGTGCAACCTGGCGGGGAATGAGCTGGATGAGCGGGTGAAGTACCTGGCGGAGCGAGTAAGAAAAAATTAAAATTTAAAAAAATAGACCGCGAAGCGGTCGTGCGCACCCGGCCGAGCCGGGACGCGATCCAACGGCGGAACGTTGGTCGCTCACCGCAGGGCGGCGCAGGCGCCCGCCCGGAGGGGAGCGAAACCTAAGGTTTGCGAATGCAAACCGCACCGGTACAGTACTGACCGGCGGAGCGCTGCCGATAAAAGACGGCGGAGCCAGTCTTTTATCGAGCCCAGCGCGCGGAGCCGCAGCCGGGAATCGTCCGCCTTCCACCCAACCGATACCCTCTCGGCTATCGGGTTGCCCAACAACGTTTTTGTTGCTCGACACGGGTTTGACCTGGCTTGGCGGCCGGCTCTGTCGGACAAGTCGGACTGGTCGGACGGCCGAAGAGCTTGAATTGTAAAGTAATGACTCGAAAATCATCGCCCAAAACAAGATCTTGGTAGATCGTCGTGTGGAGGGACACGGAGCTGGGTGTAGTCTCACCCCAAAGACCCTGCAACGTGAACGGCGCTCTGAGGACAGAGCGCCCTACCTTGGCGGTCGTCGACGAAACGAAATATAACCAAAACACGCAAAGACAAATGGAAAACTGGCTACTCTGGCGGGACGCCACGCACGATCCCTACTTCAACATGGCGATGGACGAACTTCTGCTGGAAGAGGCGCCCGCATTGCCGGTGATTCGCACCTACCGCTGGGACCGGCCTTCCTTGTCGATCGGACTTTCGCAGCTGTACCCGTGGGAGCTGGCGGGGGGACATACGGTGGTGCGGCGTCCGACGGGGGGCGGCCATGTGTTTCATGACGTCGATTTGACCTATACGGCGGTGATTCCGATGGGACACGCGATTTCCGCGCTGGACCGGATGGAGAGCTACAAGGTGTTCCATGAGGCGATGCTGCCGATGCTGGCGAAGCTGGGCGCGGGGGCGGTGCTTCAGGAGGCGGAGACGCCGGGGGTGAACCGGGCGACGATGCAGTGCTTCGTCAGTCCTTCGCGCTTCGACGTGGTCTCTCCCGGGGGCGGCAAGTACGCCGGGGCGGCGCAGCGGCGAACGCGCAAGGGGATTCTGCACCAGGGGAGCATTCTGCTCGAAGCCTCGGGGGGCGACTGGGAGCGGCTCGAGGGCGCGCTTCTCGCGGCTTTGGAGGAGTTCTTCGGCGTCACCTTTACGCCGTGGGAACCGGGAGGGGAACTGCTTCAGCGGGCCCGCGAACTGGCGACAAGCAAATACCATACGGAGGCGTGGAATCATGGTTCCTGACCTCGGCGAACTCCGAAAGCGGCTCGGTCTCGGGGACGACTCGGCCGATCACCTGAAAACGGCGGTGACCCACCGTTCGTACGCGGTGGAAAACAATCTTGCCTATGACAACCAGCGGCTGGAGTTCCTGGGCGACGCGGTGCTGGAAATTATTCTTACGGAACACCTGTTCCGGCTCTACCCCCATTCGGACGAGGGGGAACTGACCAAAATCCGTTCGGCGCTGGTGCGCGAAGCGGCGCTGGCGAAGCTGGCGCGCAAGCTGCGGCTGGGCGACTGGCTGCTGGTGGGCCGCGGCGAACGCGAGGCCGGGGGCGCGGACCGCGACTCCACGCTGGCCGATCTCTTTGAAGCGGTGCTGGGGGCCTGTTATCTCTCGGCGGGGTTCGACCACGTGCGCGCCTTCGTGGCGGGGCTGGTGGCGGAGCTTTACCCCGATCCGCGCCGGCTTCTCGTCACGCTGAATCCTAAAGGACAATTGCAGGAGCTGTCGCAGCGGCGCTGGGGGGTGACGCCCCACTATGCGGTGCTGCATATGCGCGGGCCCGAGCATCTGCCCGAATACCAGGTGGAGGTTCACTTGAACGGCTTCACCGCCGTCGGCCGGGCCGCCAGCCGCAAGCTGGCCGAAAGCGCCGCCGCCGGGAATCTTTACGCCTATCTCTCGACCAAGGAGGAACCTACACCATGAACTGCCAGCTCTCCCTCCCGAAGGAGATTCGTTTCGGTCGCGGCGAACGCCACGGCCTGACTGACAGCCTGCCCGCCGGCCCTGTTCTCATCGCCGCCGGGAAGCACGCCAAAGCCCGCATCGAAGAGGAGCTGCTGCCGCGCCTCGCGGGGCGCGAAGTCCGCCTGATTTCCGACATCCAGGCGGAGCCTCCCCTGGGGGAAGTGGAGCGGCTTCTCGCCGCCGGGCGCGAAATCGGCGCTACTTCGGTGGTCGGCTGGGGCGGCGGTTCGGCGATTGACGCGGCCAAGACCGCGGCGGCGCTGCTGCCGCTGCCGGGAGCGGCGGCCGATTACTTCTTCGAGCGGCGCGCCATTCCGGGCAAGGGCGTCTTTTTCGCCGCTTTGCCCACCACCGCCGGAACCGGGGCGGAGATCACGCCGAACGCCGTCCTCACCGACTCCGGGAGCGGCATCAAGAAGTCGATCCGCCACCCGGGCATGTTCGCCGACCTCGCGATCGTCGACCCCGAGCTCACCTACGACTGCCCGCCTGCCGTCATGGCGGCCAGCGGTTTTGACGCGTTGACCCAGGGGATCGAGAGCTATCTGTCGCGCAAAGCGACGCCCGCCAGCCAGGCGCTGGCGCTGGGGGCGGTGCGGAAGCTGCTGCCCCTCCTCGCCCCCGCGGTCGAGGGGGATCTCCCGATGCGCGACAGTGTGGCCGAGGGGAGCATGCTGGCGGCGATGGCGTTCGTCCAGTCGGGATTGGGCGCGGTGCACGGCATCGGCCACCCGCTGGGGGCGGCCTGCGACGTGCCCCACGGCGTGGTCTGCGCGGTGCTGCTGCCCGAAATTCTCCGCCGGAACCTGCCGGATTGCCGGGACGAGATGGCCGAACTCGCCTTCTGGAGCGTCCGGGGCGAACCGGAAACCTTGATCCGCATTCTGGAAAAGGTGCGCGAAGCGATCAAGCTCCCCGCCGACTTCAAGGGCTACGGACTCTCGCCGCGACACTACGCTTTCATCGTCTCCAACTGCCGTTCGGGGAGCATGAAGACCAATCCGCACGACTTTACCGATCAAGAGGTCGTTGAAATTCTGGAGGCGCTGTCATGAAAACGATTGTGGCGCTGGGACCGAATCCGGCCTGGCAGAAGACACTTTTTTTCGACCGTTTCACGCCGGGTGAAATCAACCGCGCGCGGGAGATGAGCCTGATCGCGGCGGGCAAAGGGATCAATTTCTGCCGGGCGGCGGGAATCCACGGCCGGGCGCGGGCGCGACTGATCCAGTTCTCCGGCGGCGACACCGGGCGCTACATCCGGCATGAATTGGAGCGCGAGGGGATCGAATCCTGGTCGGTCGAGACGTCCGCTTCGACCCGGACTTGCACCACCTGCCTCGACCTCTCCAACCAAAGCATGACCGAGGTGATCGAGCCCTCCTTCCCCGCTACGGCCGAAGAGGTCGAAACCATGCTCGAATATCTCGAAAAAGCCCTGCGCGAAGGCGCGGCGGCAGCGGCGCTCTGCGGCACGCTCCCCACCGGAACCGACCCCATGCTCTACCCCCGGGCGGCGGCGCTGGCGAAAAAGGCGGGTACGCCGATCCTGGTCGACAGCTTCCGCGATATCGGCAAGGTGCTGGATTCGGGGGCGGAGATCTGGTTCAAAATCAACCGCGACGAGTTGAGGGCGATGACCGGCAAAGGCGAAGTGGCCGAAGGATTGGCGGCGGTGTTCGCGGCGGGGAGCGTCCGCTACGCGGCGATCACCGACGGACCGGGCCGCGCCTACGCCTCCGACGGGAAGCGCCTGGCCGTCTATTCACTGCCGAAACTGGAGAAAATCGTCAACCCCCTGGGGAGCGGCGACACCGCCAGCGCGGTCTGGGCCAGCGAACTCCTGGCCGGGAGCGATCCCTTCGAGGGATTCCGCCCGGCGCTGGCGGCGGCGAGCGCCAACTGCCTCTCCGCCTCCTCCGGCAGCTACGAACCGGAGGACGCCCAACGTATTGCCCGCGAAATCGGGTTGCAATTTCTCTAGTGGCGTGATATAATATTTCCCGGCGCAGTGCCGTTAATCGATCAAGAAACGCTCCGGATACCCCGGGGCGAAACAGCAAGGAGCTGAATATGAATAAGAAACTGCTGATGACTTCGTTCGTGGCCGCTTGCACCCTCGGCGCCTTCACCCTCTCCGCCGCCGACGACAAGCCCGCCGCCCCCAAGAAACAGGAACAGCGCCAGAAGGGCGGCGCGCCCAAGGTGAACATGAAGGGGCTCGAAGAGGCCGCCCGCGCCGCCGTGGAGCAGTTCAACGCGGAGAACAACGACGCCAACCGCGCCAAGATGAACGAAGCCGTCGGCGCCCTCACGGATGCCCGGCTGAAGGCCGCGGTCGAAAAGAACCAGAAGGAAGCGGAAAGGCTCAAGGAGCGGATGAACAACCGCGAAAAAGAGATCGAAGACGCCATCAAGAACCTCAATAAACCGAAAAAAGAGAAGAGCGAAGTGATTCTCTTCAACGACACCTTCCAGGGCAAAGAAGGCGACAAGAAGGTTCAGGAGAAGAAGTCCAACGAGCCCCGTAAAGTGATGAAGGGACTGACCGAAGCCGAACGCAAGGATGCCGGTGAACTCACCGCGAAGCTGATGAAATCCGGCGTCGCCACCGATGCGGGCAAAGCCGATCTCGCGAAGCTGAACGGCATCTACGCCAAGGCGCTGGCCCGGGTCGAAGGCGATCTCGCCAAGGCGAAAGCCGATTCCGCGGAAGCAAAGGAACTGACCGCCGCGAAAACCGCGCTGACCGCCCGCGTCGCCGAAACCAAAGACGCGACCGCCTTCGCCGAGTCGCTGAAAAAGCTGCCGCAGCGCCCGGGCGTGAAGAAGTAACCTTCTTCATCCGATCGAGTAGGAGTCCGGTCATTATTTGACCGGACTCCTCTCACATCACCGTACGTGCCGTTCGGCATACGGCGGTTCAGCAGCTTGAGTGCAACGCATTGTAGCGAAGATAGATATCGTCATATCCAAGTTCGGCGATGCGTTGGCCCGGCAATGCGCGATGCAAGCGACTTCCTTCAGATTCCACCTCGCTGTGGACACCCTTGTCTTAAGGGAGTCGGAAAATGCTGAACTACCATTTTTGAGTCTTGCCGGTGTTTTTTGCCGAAACCGCTCGTTACGTATCTCGATACGCTTCTCGCGGTTTCAGCAAAAATCGCTCGACAAGCCTTCAAAAATGGTCGGTAGTTCAGCATTTTTCAACTCCCTAAGCTAACAGTTCCTACTGCCAAGTCTGTAACGGACTTTCACCGTCAAGTTATCGCCCATGCCGGGCGTACGTGGCACAAATCAGGCATGGCCGATGGCAGCCTCAATTTGCGTACGGTTTATTGCACACCAAAACTCAGTCTCGCAAGCGGTTATTGCCATCGGCAATAACCGCTTGCGCATATTAGACTAATTCGCTTTCAAACATAGACGCAATGCCATGC
>JAVBRV010000202.1:0-14459 GCA_031547585.1 Victivallaceae bacterium | reverse complement strand
CATCTCAAAGCTATTACAAGTCATTGGTCTATGTTTGAAAGCGAAATAGTATAAGAGATTGATTTTCCCGACTTCCTTATCGCCCGAACGCTCCGGTCACAGGTTGACTGTGCTGAAGGAGCACTGGCACTTCCGGCGGCCGCGGTCGGTTTCGAAGAGGAGCTCCGCCGCCGCCGCCGCCGCTTCGGCGTAGGGCGGATGGACGATATACCCCTGGAACCGGGTGCTGCCGCTGAATTCACGCAGGGCCACCAGCCGGCAGGCGTCGCGGGTGTCGATGCCCGCCGCGGTCAGCTCCCGGTACAGCAGGGCGACGACGGCGGAGTCGCAGAAGATCGCCCGGGGAATTTCATTCCGGCGGATGAAAGCCGCCACGGTTTTGACGATATCCTCTTCGCAGTTCCAGGTGTACTGCTCCGGCGCGAGGCCGTGTTCGGTCAACAGCGCTTTGACCCGGCGCCCGGCGGCGTTTTCAACGGAGATCTGGATCCGCCGCTCCCGGCCTTCGGCGATGAAGGTCCGCGCGAACTCGGCGCACACCTCCTCATAGCCGAACTCCACCCCGGCGCACTCCGGGTAGAGCTCGTTGCCGACGACGACGACCCGGATGCCCGCGGCATTCAGCCGGGAGAAGAGTTCGTCGGCGAAGCTCAACCGGGGGCGCGACCAGATCACGCCGTCGAGATTGAGCGAAACGATATCGCGGAGCATCGACTCCAGCGACTTGTTGCCGAGGCGCAAGTCGTGGACGTAGCAGTCGCGGTCGGCCAGCGCGCGGTAGATCTCCGCCAGGCTGTAGCTCCCCTCGTGGGCGTAGGTGAAGTGGTCGCCGCTGCCGTAGGTGGCGCCGACCAGCGGCATTCGGGCGTCGAGGGTGATCATCCGCGAATAGCTGCAGAGCGGATTGGTGAAGGTGCCGATCCGCTCGCGCCCGATCAACACGCCTTCGCCGATCAGCCGTTCAAGTTCGTACTGGACCACCCGCCGGGTGGTGCCGTACATTTTCGCCAGTTCGTAGCTGGAGGGAATCCGCACCGATTCCCGGCTGTTTTTGCGGACGATGCCGTAGATGTGGTAGCGGATCCGGGGCGTCACCGCTTCGTCTGTATGTTTGCGTGCCATGCTTTTACTGTATCACCGGAAGCGTTTCGTGTCAATGGAGCCAATTTCAAAAGTCAGTTCGAGTGGATTTTGAAATTGGCTCAATAGAGGGGAGCCGTCGTGTTCTCGGGAACGAAGGAGCCGGCGTCTTCGACGTAGGTGCCGTCCATCCCCAGGAAACGTTTCTTGGGGGCGACATGGCCGTCGCAGTAGAGGATGTTGTTGTACCAGCCGCCGCCGTGGGGGGAGTAGATCTTGACGGAATCCGAGGCGAGGTAGAAGCCGGTGCCCCAGCTCCAGCGGCCGGTGGAGTAGTAGGCGCCGATCTCCCAGTAGTACCCGGCGGATTCGGTGACCAGGACCTTGCTCTGGGGGTTGCGGAGCCGCCGGGCATAGCGCCCCGGGGAGAAGCGGGCGTAGCTGCCGGCTTCATCGGGGTCGCGCCCCCCGGCGACCATGCCGTACAGGGCCTGCGCCGGATTGGGGCCGCCCGCGCAACTGAAGACTCCCCGGCCTCCCCATTTCGTCGGCGTCTGTTTGCTGGGCACGTAATTGAGATATTCCAGCAGCATGCCCCAGGAACCGTCGTAGGTGCCGGTGTAACCGAATTTGCCGCCGTTGCGGACCATGTAGTTGAAATCCCCGACGTAGCTCCAGACCGGCAGCGAAATCTGCTTGAGGTTGGAGGTACAGGAGGCCGACTTCCCCCGGTCCCGCGCCTTATTCAGCGCCGGCAGCAGGATGGCCGCCAGAATGGCAATGATGGCGATTACGACGAGGAGTTCAATAAGCGTGAATTTTTTCATAATTATCCTCACTTTCAGAGTTCTTCGATGACGAGATTGCGCAGATAGACGGTGCCGTCGGCCCCGGCCAACCCGAGGATCAGCCGGAAGCTGTCGCAACCGGCGGGGGAGTTGAATTTGAACGACACCGCGCGCCAGTCGAAACTGCCTTCGCCATGGGGGGCCGCCGGCCAGAAGGTCTTGCCGGCGTGGCGGTACATTCCGCCCACCCGGGTGCCCCGGTGGTGCGCGGGTTCGTGTTTGACGACCTTTTCCCCCTTCATCTGCACGGTGACCTGGATTGTCCGCTGTTCCGGAATCCGGATCGTCCGGGTGATCGCCTCGGCGCCGGGGGCGTCGACCCGGATCGCTTTCCCATCCGGCAGCTCGACGACTTCGGCTTTCCCCTTCTGCGCGGTGAAGCCGTCGAGCGAAACCAGGGGATTGCGGTAGAGCTCCTTCGGTTCCTTCGGCTTCTCCACCGGCTTGGCCGCCGGTTCGAGGGTGACTTTGGCCGTGGCCTCCAAGGTTGCCGCGGTCTCCCGGAGCGCGTTCAGCTCCTCGCGTTTGCGGTCGACGGCATCGCGGACCTCCCGGAGCTGCCGCTCCTCGCCGGTGATCTGTTCGGCCAGATCGGCGGCGGAGACGGAGAACGACGCCCCCAACAGTAGATACAACAGAATTTTCATGGGTTTCCTCCAGAGCCTATTTCAAGTCAAAACGGGGAATGTGGTTGAAGCCGGGCCGGGCCGCGTAGTCCCTCGGCTTGGTCAGGTCGGCGGTCAGCGTCCGGCCCGCCGCTTCGAAGCGGTAAGTGCCCGGCGCGTCGAGGTGGAACCAGGCGAGACCCTCCGCGTCGGCGCGCACGCCGTAGCGGCTGCCGTCCCGCAAGGTGGTGAAGACCGCCGCGCCGGGCTCGCTCCGCAGGATCGCTTCGACCGTGCCCGGCTCGGCCAGCGGCGGCTGCGGAATCAGGGTGTCGCGGTAGGCGTCGTTGACCGCGTTGCGGACGCAGGTCCGGTAATCCGGATTCATCCAGTTGACGGCGCGGAAGCCCCAGCCGGTCAAATCGATGTTCTCGAATTCCGGACGCATCCCGCGCCCCGAAGAGGAGGGCCAGCCGATCGGCATAAAGGGATAATGATTTGGGGCCATGCCGTTCCGCCAGTTCTCCGGCCGGGTCTGGCGGTACGGCACCTCGATCACTCCCCAGGGGTTGCCGGAACCATCCGGCTTCAGCTCGAGGAAGCCGTCGAGACCGACCCCCATGTAGATCAATGCCGGAATTCCGAGTTCGCGGTAGAGTCGGGCGGTGTCGCGCACCAGCTTGCTTTTCTGGGCGACGATCCGGGGCTGGGCGCCCGGCCAGCCGCCCCAGACGTAGCTGCAATACAACGTTTCGCCGAAAAGGGCGGGCCGGTACTGGAAGAGGCGCTGCCAGTCGTGCACGAAGCGCTCCTTGTGGAACTCCGGATAGTGGATGTTGGCGGGGGAACCGGGGTCGAAATTGCGGCGGTCGGGACCGTAGGTGGAGACGTCGCCGTCGCGGGTCAGCACCAGTTCCGGATCCTGCTCGCGCATCTGAAGCAGATAACTGTGGACGATGTCGTCCACCAGTTCGTTGCGTTTCTCCAGCCCCCGCGATTCGCAGCCGGGGGTGAAGAGTTCGTTGTCGACCGACCAGATGATGATCGAGGGGTGGTTGCGCATGGCGCGGTGCCAGCGGCGGTAATTGTCGCGGTTGAACCGGTGCCAGTCGCTCTGCTGCCAGGCGGAGAAGGTGCCGAACTTCGTCATCAGCTCCGAATCCTTCTCGCGGCGGAAGTCGCCCATCGGATAGAGCTGGGCCATGATGAACATGCCGTAGCGATCGGCGGCGGCGGGCACCTCGGGCAGCATATGGCATTGGGAGTCATGGAGCCGCAGGGTGTTGATGCCGTCCTGCCGCAGCAGGGGGAAGAGGACGTCGCGCGCCTTCTCGATGCCGAAGCTGGTGATGCCGACGTCGCCCTGCAGGATGATCCGCCTGCCGTTGAAGAAGAAGTCGACGCCGTGAATCCAGAACTCGCGGAAGCCGAAGGTCTCGCTCTTGCGGTCAACCGGCTTGCCGTCAAGGTAGAGATCGCTGACGAGCTGGTAGAGGGCCGGGGATTCCAGACTCCACAGCTCGGGGTCGCGCCAGGCGCTTTCGGCGGAGAGGGTGGTGAGGCCGGGCTTCAGCGTTCCCGAAAGCACCGGCAGCCGGTAGCGGACGCGCCCGTCCTTGACCGCGTATTGCTCCAGCCGATACGAAACCTCGCGCCCGGCGGGATTAATCAGCTCGGTGACCAGCCGCAGCGAGGATTGCCGCCACGACGGCCGCACCCAGACGTCGGCGATATGAATGGGGGAGCGCCGCTCGAGGTAGAGGTCGCCCAGGATGCCGTAGAAACGGTCATCCGGCCGCTTGACGAACGACGTCTGGGTAAATTCGAGCCGGAGGGTGTTCTTCCCCGGCCGCAGAGCCTTCAACGGCAGCTCCACCAGTCCGGCGGAGCCGTGATATTCGCCGGAGGCTTCGCCGTTGCACCAGAGCTTCAGCCGCCCGACCACGGCGGTGCAGAGGAAGCTCCAGCCCGCGGCGGGGTCGTCGATCTCGACGTCGGTTTCGAAGACCGCCAGGGGCGCGGTGAACAACTCGTCGAATGCATATCCCTCATACCCCTCGAGCGGCTTCCAGGCTTTGGCGTGGGTATTGCTCGGCGGATCGGGAACCACCGGGTAAAAACGGCGGCGGTAGAAGGGACCGGTCATATTGTGCGGCAGCCGGTAGGTGCGGTCGAGCTTCTTCTCGCTGAAACCGGCCCGCCAGACGCCGTTCAGCAGCAGCCGGGAGCGGAGCGCCGCCGGCTGAAACGGTTCGTCGATGGAGGAAGAGGCGTTTTTCGCGGCTTCGGCGCGGGCCGCGGCATAGCGTTTTTCGACTTCGGCGACGGCGGCGTCGACCTTCGCCCGGGCGGCGGCGACCTGTTCCCGGGCGGCGGCGATTTCACGGTCGAGAAGGGGCAGCCGCGCTTCCAGCTGTTTGCGTTCGGCGCCGATTTCGAGCCGCCGCTTCTCCAGCCCCGGCCGCGAATGGATGACGATATCGTGCGGCAGATCCGCCAGGACCTTCCCCTTGCCGTCGCGGACGACTGCCCGGAGTTCGTGGCGGCCCGCCTTCAGCGCCAGCGGCCAGCGGACGGCGTCGCCGTTCTTCAGCTCCCGGCGTTCGCCGCCGAGTTCAACCGAATAACGTCCGGCGTCCGGCGCCAGGAAGCGGAGGATGCAATGCTGTTCGCCCCGGTCGTCGTAGAGGGTTCCCGCCGGGAAGTCGAATTTCGCCCCGAAACCGTTCGCCCAGTTGTCGACCCCCGGGGCGCGGGCGGGGGAATCGGTATGGATCTTCAGCCCCTCGAGCGGCCGGTCGGCGGCGTCGGAGAGCGCCAGGCAGAAGCCGCTGTCGAACAGGCGGTCCACCACCTTCAGCAGCAGGAGGTTGAGTCCGGCCCGCAAGCGGGCGCGGTAGATGAAGGAATCGGGCTTGATCGCCTGGCTGGTGGCGCTTTGCCCCAGCAAAGCGCCGTTCAGCCAGACCTTGTGGTCGTCGTCGCTGCCCAGCCGGACCTTGATCTCCCGGTCCGCCGGGGATTCGATATAGCAGGCGGCGTAGAAGGCGAAGCGGTCCTCGATCGGCGGGAAGAGCTTGTCGGCCAGAATCCGCTCCGGCTGCGGGAAGCGCTCGGCGCGCCAGACCACGGTAAGCGGCAGGTCCTCGCTCCGGCCCCACTCATTGACGTAGCCGGTCATGCCGATCTTCTTGGCCTCGTCCACCTTGAAGACGGTCTGCAGCGTCCAGCCGGGCCAGGGCTTCGCCAGGGCCTCGCCGCCCAGGAAGTCGGTGGCAAGCCCCGTATCCCCGGCCGGATTCTCGTAGCTCGGGAAGGGCCCCGCCAGCAGCCAGTCGGCGATAAAACCCTTAGCATCCGGCTCCGCCCCGGCGAGTCCGAACCCCGCCAGCAGACAGCAGAACAGCCTGCCGATCATTTTCATCATGCTTCCTCCGCAGTTATGGCGTTTCGTCTTTTTATTGTGCCAATGTGTTCCAGATTAATTATAGTCGATTTGCGGGTCGATGTCAAGAGGGGAAAGGAGAAATTAACCTAAAAAACACAGGATGGAAACACATTGCCGACGGTGGGCTATGGAATTTCGCCGGAAACAGCGGGCATATTCTTCCGGAACGCGCGCGGCGGTTGACCGAAGTGCTTGCGAAAGACCGTGCTGAAATAATCCGGGTCGCGGAAGCCGCACCGCCAGGCCACCTCCGTTACGGACATGGCCTGATGAAGCTTCAGATAGACCGTCGCCTGCTGCAGACGCTTCTCGGTCAGGAGCTCGCGGAAGCTCTTCCCGTTCCGGCGCTTCAGCAGCGCGCCGAGGTAGTTCGGCGAGGTCCCCGTGAGTTCGGCGAGGTCGGAGAGGGCCACGTCTTCCAGGCAGCGGCTCTCGAGGAAGGCGCGACAGCTCTCGAGGTAAAAGGCCTCGTCCTTGCGCTTGCCGCCGCCGATTCCGGAGCGCACGAAAAAGGTCAGCTCCAGCCGGATGAACTCCTCGAGAAAATCCGCAGCCCGCCGGATCGCCCGTAGCCGTTCCCGGCTCCCCTCGCCGCCGCCGAAGTAGAGCACCGCCGCCATCGCCCCGTCGTGGCGCACCGGGCGCGCGTATTCCCAGACGCCGTTGGGACAGCGGCCGTAAAAGCTGCGTCCGTGCCGGGCAATCTCCAGACTCCGCTGTTTGTTGGCCGAACAGACCCGGTTGCCGTCGCTCAGCTTGGCATGGCGGCAGAAATCCGAATGATGCAGGGTCTGGTCGGCGGCCGGCTTGAGCGGTTTCCACAGAAGAAAGCCCCGGTGCAGCGGTTCAAGGCTGATCGAGCTGGAGAGGCGCTTTTCATACACTCGCAGGACTTCACGAAGTTCCATTTGCTCATCCTTTTTTCCTTATCGTAGATAATTTAAGCTATTCGCCGATATATTTCAAGGTTTGGCGCGAAAAAAACAGTATACTATTCAGTAACAGTAATCCAACCAAGGAGATTGCCGATGAAACAGTATACCGAACCCGCACGCACCCTGCCCGTCGTCGCCGAAATCGATGTCCTGGTGGCCGGCGGCGGCCCCGCCGGAATCGGCGCCGCCATCGGAGCCGCCCGCGCCGGCGGCAAAGTGATGCTGCTCGAAGCCTCCAATGCTCCGGGCGGCATGGCTACTTCCGGAATGATGTCGCACTGGTCGGGCGGCACGGTTTCGCCGCTGGTCGACGAGATCATGGCCCGCGCCAACGCCGACGCCATGCTGCCGACGAATCCCCAGCGCGCCACGAACTGGGCGATCACCCACGAGGTGCTGGCGGGGGTGCTGATGGATATGCTCGAAGAAGCGGGGGTGATCCTCCAGCTCCACACCCGCGTCGCCGACGTCATTATGGAGGGCAACCGGGTGGTCGGCGTCATCACCGAAAGCAAGTCCGGACGCGAAGCGATCTACGCCAAAGTGGTGATCGACTCCACCGGCGACGGCGACGTGGCCGCCCGCGCCGGGGCGGAATACTCCAAGGGGCGCGAAGAGGACCATATCTGCCAGCCGGTGACCATGATGTTCCGCATCGGCGGCGTGGATATGGAGCGGGCGATCCGGCCCGGCTCCTTCGAAACCGAAGTCGCTGTGCCGAAGGGCGAAATCCAGGCGCTGGCCCGGAAGCACCTGCCGCATCCGGCCGGGCATACGCTGCTCTACGAGACCCGCCTCCCCAACGAAATCTGCGTCAATATGACCAACGTCATCGATATCGACGGCACCAACGTCCGCGACCTCACCCAGGCGGAAAAGGTCTGCCGCCGCCAGATCGCGGCGATCATCCCCTTCCTCCGCGAATTCGCTCCCGGCTACGAGAACTGCTATCTCGTGGCGGCGGCCTCCAACGTCGGCGTGCGCGAAACCCGCCACTTCAAGGGGCTGTACACGGTGACGGCCGAGGATATCGTCGAAGCCACCGTCTTCCCCGACTGGATTGCCACGAAGAACCGCTTCAACTTCGACATCCACAGCCTCAAGGGTCCGGGCCTCGACGAGCACGGCGCGCAGAAGCACTTCCACGCCAAAGGCTCCTACTCCATTCCCTACCGCGCCTGCGTGCCGGAGAAAATCGACGGGCTTCTCCTGTCGGGCCGCAACATCTCCGGCACTCACAAGGCCCACTCGAACTACCGGGTAATGCCGATCTGCGCCAACATCGGTTTCGGCGTCGGCGTAGCGGCGGTGAACGCGGTAGAGCACGGCATTCAGCCCCGCGCGGTCAACGTGGCCGAGGTCCAGAAGAAGCTGGAATCCTTCGGCGTCACCCTCTAGATCTTTTCATGCGCAATGAACCCCGGCAAAAACCGGGGTTTTTTTTCGTTTCGCGTTTGACATTTACCGAACTAGGACTATATTAGGGATCGTGTTGCAGACGTCCCCATCGTCGAGAGGCCTAGGACATCGGGTTGTCATCCCGGCAACAGGGGTTCGACTCCCGTTGGGGATGCCATTTTTTTGATTTTTTTTCCACCCAGAACGACTTGACGTCACGGCAAAGGTTTAACCTGTTGTGTCGGACGGGTCACAAGTCGGACTAATACTCTTCATTTATACTCAATTAGGGTGAAAACTTGAAATTCTTTTTGAGTTGCTTTGACATGGATTTTTTTCTTTTCCCGCAGAGCGATACAGAGTATCGCGCGAGGACAAAAGCAAAAAATACATTCAAAGCGGCCAAAAAGAATTCAAGTTTTTAACCTGATTGAGTATAGCTAATTGCAATGTTCCATTGAACCAATTGGGGCTTTGTACCGAGTGGTTTTCTTGGCCATGAACTTTTGCGTTTTATGCCACGCATAATCTTTTTTCCGGAAGAACGATGCGTGCGTTCAAGTGCGACTTCATCAATCAATTTTCGCCACCGCGTTTTCAATTCGTCATGATTGAGGGGGAAAAAGCAATGCCGAAGCACTTCTTCTTTTTACAATATTGACAGTTCCCTGAAAACTGATATCGTCTGGATCAAGGGCCGCTGCGTGGAGTTCCTGTTCCCCTCAAAGTAGCTCGAAAAATTGTGGTGGATTTTGTGGTGACGGGCAAAGAAGGTCAACGGGGTTAAATTTCGCTCCAATAGGCTCATCAATAAGGAATTAGGGCACAAAAAATGGCGGAGAGAGAGGGATTCGAACCCTCGGTAGGTTGCCCTACACCACATTTCCAATGTGGCGCCTTCGACCACTCGACCATCTCTCCGCAAAAGGAACAGCCTTAATATAGTGCCGGTTCGCCGGATTTCAACCCGGAGAAACGGTTATTTTGCCCCTTTCTCCTTCAAACCGGAGAGGAACAGATCGCGGTAACGGATGAAATAGCCGAGGCCGGAAAGCACCGTCACCAGGACGATTCCGCAGAGGTAGGCCATCCAGATGTACCACAGCCGGATGCCGCACAGTTTGGCGTTGTGAAGGTCGATCGACTCCCACACCCACGAAGCGCCGGCGATCGCCAGCATCAGCATCTGTAGGGCCGTCTTCAGCTTCCCCCAGCGGTCCGCCGAAATCACCACCTGCTTCTTCGCGGCCAGCGTCCGCAGGCCCGTCACCATGAATTCACGGCAGAGCACCGCCACCGCGATCCAGGCCGGCATCAGCTGGTATTCCACCGCCATCAGCATGGTGCCGGTGACGAAAATCTTGTCGGCGAGGGGGTCCATCAAAGCGCCGAAATCCGTCACCTGGTTCCACTTGCGGGCGAGGTAGCCGTCGGCGAGATCGGTCGCCGCCGCCAGAATCGCCAGAATATAGGCGATCAGGCGAATCTCGAAAACATCGTTGATCTGTGCCAGCCCCACGAAAATGAGCACCATGACGATGCGGCTGATCGTCAGAATATTCGGCAGATTCATCCCCGTTTCCCTTTCTCCTTGATGATTTCGCCCACCAGGTCGCACCGGTCGAGCCCTTCAATCCGCGCCCGGTAAAATTCACCCGCGCGGAGCCGCTTCGACGGCTCCGGCAGAAAAATCACATTATCGATCTCCGGCGCATCCATCACCCCGCGGGCGATGGCGCAGTTGCCGTCGAAACCGTCGATCAGAACCCGCAGCTCCTTGCCGATCAGGCTCTTGGCGTAGCGTTTCATGATCCCCGTCTGAACCTTCATCAGCTGGGTGGCGCGCGCCTCGGCCTCCTCGGTCGGAATCTGGCCCGGCAGCTTCGCCGCCGCCGTCCCCGGCTCAGGCGAGAAGGGGAAAACGCCGCAGCGCTCGAAGCGCGCCGCCTTCAAAAAGGCTTCCAGCTCGGCGAACTCCGCCTCGGTCTCCCCGGGGAAGCCGGTGATGAAGGTGGTCCGCAGCACCAGCCCCGGAATCCGCTCCCGCAGCTTCCCCAGCAGGGTTTCGACCGCCTGCCGGGAGACCCGGCGGTTCATCGCCGTCAGAATCCGCTCCGAAATGTGCTGCAAAGGGATGTCGAGATAGGGCAGCACCTTGCGGCTCCCGGCGAGGAAGTCGATCAGTTCATCCGTATAGTGGGCCGGGTGGGTGTAGAGGAGGCGGATGACGAAATTCCCCTCCAGCTTCTCCAGCTCCTTCAGAAGTTTGGTCAGGGTCTCGCCCGATTCGGGACGGTCGAGGCCGAAGGCGGTGACGTCCTGGGCGATCAGCACCAGCTCGCGCACCCCCGCGTTCACCAGATTGGCCGCCTCCTTCAGCACCGAATCGATGGTGCGGCTGCGGAGCCCGCCGCGAATCCCGGGGATCGCGCAGTAGGTGCAGCAGTTGTCGCAGCCGTCGGCGATCTTGAGGTAAGCGAGGTGCGGCAGCGTCAGCTGCAATCGCGGGGTGCATTCATTATAGAGGTAGACCGGCTTTTCGGCGGGGGGGGTCCCCCCTTTCTCCAGCAGCCGGGCGATTTCAGGGACCTGATTGACGCCGGTCCAGAGGTCGACCAGGGGGTGTTCCTTGGGGAAGCGGCGCTCTTTATCCCACTCGATCAGGCAGCCGGCGACCGCCAGGCGACGGCCGGGGCGCGCCTCTTTCCAGGCTTCGCCCTCGGCGATCGCCTCCAGCGCCTCGGCGCGGGCGGCGGGGATGAAGGCGCAACTGTTGATGAGGTAGAGATCGGCCTCCTCCGGGTCGCCGGTCAGGATGAATCCGGCGGTCGAGAGGGTTCCCGCGATGATCTCGGTGTCGACGAAGTTTTTCGGACAGCCCAGTGTAACCAGATAGAAGAATTTCGGCTCAGACATGTGTATGCTTCCAGACATAATCGGCGGTTTCGGCGTCGGGGGCGGCGACCGCGTAGTCGCGGAGGCGCCAGCGCTCGTCCCCGGGCGACAGGTTGAATTGACCGGCTTTCAGGATCTCCTCCGACAGTTCGCTCCCATCCCGGAAGCGGACCGTATAACCCGCCGCCCGCAACAGCGGCAGGCTGCCCGCGATATCCCAGAGCTTCACCGCCATCTGAAAGGCCAGCAGCCGCCCTTGCAGCAGGGCCTGACAGCAGCCGACGCAGCTCGACCAGGCGAAAATCTGGTTGGGGAAGCTGTAGCGGAAGGTCTTCGCCGGACGCTGGCCGACCGCGATCGGACCCACGCCGGACAGCTGCGCTTTGCGCGCGGTAAAGGGGGCGAGTTCGGGGCGAAGTCCGTTGATATTCGTGATCCGGTAGAGAAGGCCGCCGGAAGAGAGAAATCCCTCCCCCATGCCGGGCAGCGAAATCGCGCCTTCCGTCAAAACGCCCTCTCTCATCCAGCCGATGGAGGTTCCCCAGATCGGCAGCCGGGCGGCGAAGGGCGCCGTTCCGTCGATGGGGTCGACGACCCAGCAGAAGGGGGCGGCGAGCGCGCGCTTTACGTACTCCTCGGGGTAGCTGCCGATGCTCTCTTCGCCGATCATGAAGCTCTCTTCATCCGGACGGTTGAAGCGCCCGGTCAGCAATTCTTCGATCGCGAGGTCGCCGTCGGTGACCGCGGTAAGGTCGTCTTTGAGCCGGATTCGCGGGTCGTTGAGAGCGGCCAGCCCGGCGGCGGCAGCCTGACGGAGAAGCTCCGTGATTTCATCGATGTTCCAGTTTTGCATATCTTTTTTTCAGACCGGATGAATTTCGGAATCCCTATACAATAGCCGGAATTTTATCATTTTACAAACGCGCACGGCTCTTTTCAAGCAAAAAGCCCTCCCGGAGCTTCCGGAAGGGCTTGGCAGCGCGAGGAAAAGTTACTTGCGGGTCAACTTTTCGTTCCACTCTTTCAGCTTGCCGGCGGCGAATTCGCGGCCGCCGAGGCCGAAGGCCAGCGCCGCCGCCACGCAGATCGCGCCGAGGATCAGCCCGAAAGCGAGTTCGACGATCTGGCCGCCGAGGTTGATGTGGCTGAGAGCGATGGCGCCGGTGAAGGCCAGCACCACGATCCGCACGGTGAGGGCGAGACCTTTGCCACGTTCCTTGACGGCAGCGGCGGCGATGTTCGCCAGCCAGAGGCCGACCAGCACCACAATCATCGCCAGGATGACGTCGCCCGCGAATTGGACGAAGGAGCGCAGCACGCCGGCCAGTTCCTTGAATTCGAGAGTTTCGCACGAAGCGATGGCCGCGAAGAACATGATCGCGATCAGCACCAGCTTACCGACCACGACGGAGGGGGTGACGCGGTTCGCCTTTTCGGGGAAGCCGAGGACGCCCATCAGCTTGTCGAAGCCGAAGCCGCTCAAGAGCTGGACGACGATGCCGCTCACAATTCCGCCGATGACGAAGGCGACGAAGAGCAGGACCACCACGCCGAAGATGTTGCCGGTCGCGCCGAGAACCTTCTGGAGCAGGACGCCCATCGAGTTCGACAGCGTGGCGATCTGGAGGGTGTCGAGCGCCGCGATCAGAATCGGAATGGCGATGAGGACGTAGGCGACCAATCCGGCCAGCCGCGACAGCTTCTGCTCGCCGAAGACCTTGCCGAAGCCCAGCTTGCCGCCGAGATCATCGACCCGGATCGCTTCCAGCGACACGGTGATCGCCTTGCGGACGATGGCCGCCGCCCAGAAACCGACCACCAAAACGGCCGCGCCGAGAAGGAGGTGGGGGATGAAGTTGAAGACCTTCGAGAGCATCTCCTCCAGCGGGCGGGTGATGCCTTCGATCTTGAGGGAGTGCAGAATCGCCGGGATGAAGCAGAGGTAGACCAGCCAGTAGGCGGCGCGGGAAATCGTCACCGAAATCGCCTGTTTCGTCTCGCCTTCGGCCACGGAGCCGGGGAAGCGCTCATCCACTTTGCCCCACTTCGCCAGCGTCAGAGCGCCGACGCGGAAGAGCGAGGCCACCACCCAGGCGAGGAAGAAAAGCAGAACCGCGCCGAGGAAGTTGGGAACATAACCGACGATGCTGTCCACGAAGTTGCGGATCGGCGCGGCGGTTTCGGTGAGCTTCAGCACGCTGAGCGAACCGAGAATGGCCAGAATGAAGATCACCCAGAAGACGATGCGCGAGAACACGCGGTCAATCTGAACCACCGGCGTCTTCTCCTCGTCGGAGATGTGGGAGAGCTTGCGGTCGATGCCGGTCTTGCGGACCAGCGCGGCGGCTCCGTTGGCGGCGCAGACGGCGGCGATCCAGCCGACCACCAGAATGCCGAGAGCGTAGATGACCTCGATCACATGGGCATCCACCAGCATTTGCCAGATTTCTTTAAAATTCATTCGTTTTACTCCTTTTCACTACTTACTTTGGGGACATTTGTATAAAGTATCATCCTTTTCCCCAAAAAACAAGGAAGCTGAGTCCTTTACAGCGAAAAACCAATGCAATTGACGCTGTGGGAGTCAGGAGGGGCCGGCTAAGGTGACCCCACTCGCCGACTGCCGGACTTGCACGGCGGCTCCCACAGCATTTAACCGCTCAGGCGGTTTTGCTACCTTCTCAACCAACGTTGTCCGCAAGCTGTCAACGCGATATACGTATTGCGCTGATGTGGCCGGGCACTTCCGCCCCCTGACCCCAGCGTTTGCTTACGCAAACTTAATCGACCCTACGGGTCGCTCAGACGGCGGGGCCTTCGCTGCGTTACGTTCGGCTTCCTCCGTCGCGCTTCGCGCTATGGAGGACAAGTCGTCGCAATTGCTCCTCGCTCATTTGCCTGAGGCAAATGAGTACCCTCACATCCACTCCGCGGCGCTTCGCGTTCCTGTGTGCCGCATTTGGATGGGCAACAACATGGTGTGCCGCATTTTGGGCGAGCAGCAATGCCGTGTGCCGCATTTTGGGGTTGAGCGACAACGTTATTACTTTTCTTCCTGGAGCGCCCAGCCTCGTCCCCACCATCTTCCTTCCTGTCCGCAAATCATTGATTGCCAACGGCAATCAAGAATTTGCTCCACCCCGCTTCTTTTGAAAAAGTGAGGAGGGGGTTCGGGGGAGGGGGGGGAAAAAAATTTTTTACCGGGGGAAAAAATTTTTTTGCCCAGACCCCCCTGCCACCACCCCCCCAA
>JAVBRV010000316.1:0-11154 GCA_031547585.1 Victivallaceae bacterium | reverse complement strand
CAGCGTCCGTTCGGCCAGTCCTTTGGCTGAAATCGTATTTTCCCGCTGAATCTTTACCATAAAGCGGCTTAGAACGAAGGAAGAGGCCAGAAGCCCTCCGGAGAGGAGAGCGCCGACGCCAAGACAAAGCAAAGTATGATTAATCTTCTGTTTCAAAGTAGAAACCTTCCATATGATATTTCCATCCGGAGAAGGCTTCTACCATATCATGCGCAAATGCTTTTTCAAGGCGCGAAATCAAAAAAATCAAAACGCCGCAAATCGACGTGGAACCGACCTCGTCAATCGGGCAGGGGATGGATACCGAATTTCATTCCTGATGATTCCAGGCCCCTTTCAGGAATATTTATAACGTCGCATAATGTATGTTATGTTAAGTTTTATGTACGGACCGGGGGAGGGGTTACGCATTGCAAGATATTCACTCTGTTTTGTTTGCGGGTTACGCACAAAGGCATTGTTAATAACTTGACGATAAAAATGCCGGATTCGCCTGCGTTTCTCTTGTGATATTCTTTTTTCTTCGATTTGCCAAACCGGCTCCGAAGCCTTATCTTATATACTTGCAATCTGTCAACCCTTTTTATTTCCTATGAAACATTATGACGTCATTGTAGCCGGCGGCGGACATGCCGGTTGTGAAGCCGCGCTGGCAGCGGCGCGGCTGGGAGCTTCCACGCTGCTGGTCACCATCAATATGGATCACATCGGCCAGATGAGCTGCAATCCGGCGATCGGCGGCATCGCCAAAGGCCAGGTCGTGCGCGAAATCGACGCCCTGGGCGGCTTTCAGGGCGTCGTTACCGATGATGCCTCGATTCAGTTCCGCATGCTCAACCGGGGCAAGGGACCGGCCGTCTGGTCGCCGCGTGCCCAGTGCGATAAAGTGGTCTATCAGAGGAACTTGAAGCTGCTTCTAGAGCTGACCCCGGGCTTGGATGTCATTCAATCGGAAGCCATCAGTTTTCTGGTCGAAAACGACCGGATCACCGGCATTACCAACCAATTCGGCGACCGGATCCACTGCTCAAGCCTGGTTCTGGCCACCGGAACTTTCCTGCGGGGGAAGCTCCACTACGGGCTCCGCAATTTCCCGGGAGGGCGCGCGGGCGACCCCCCTTCCCTCCTCCTTGCCGAAGCGATCGACCAGGTGCTCGGGCTGCGGATCGGTCGGCTGAAAACGGGGACGCCCCCCCGAATCGTCGCTAAAACCATCGATTTCAAAGAGATGCGACTCCAGGAGAGCGAAGAGGGCGGGGAGCGTTTCAGCCATTGGAGCCGGGAGCTCTCCCCTCCCCTCCCCGAGGCGGAGAAGCATGACCTCCCCTGCTATCAGGTTTATTCCACCGACGAAACCGCGGCCATCGTCCGCGCCAACCTCGATCAATCCCCGATGTATCAGGGGGTCATCAAGGGGATCGGCGCCCGCTACTGCCCCTCGTTCGAAGACAAGATCGTCCGCTTCCCGCAGCACCCCCGGCATCAGATCTACCTGGAGCCGGAGGGGGTCCATACCGGCGAATATTACATCAACGGCATCTCCAGCAGCCTGCCGCCCGAAGTTCAAAGGGCGATGATCCATTCGATTCCGGGGCTGGAGAAAGCGGTGCTGTCGCGCTACGCCTACGCAATCGAGTACGACTTCATCCAGCCCGACCAGCTGGAGCGCTCGCTGAAGCTGAAACCCTACCGCAACCTCTTCAGCGCCGGGCAGATCAATGGAACCAGCGGTTACGAAGAGGCCGCCGGACAGGGGCTGGTCGCCGGACTCAACGCCGCCCGGCTCGCCGCCGGGAAAGCGCCGGTGGAGCTCGGGCGCGACTCCAGTTACATCGGCGTCATGATCGACGACCTCGTCACCAAGGAGATTCTGGAGCCGTACCGCCTCTTCACCAGCCGCGCCGAATACCGCCTCCGCCTCCGCCAGGACAACGCCGATCTGCGGCTCTCGGAATTCGCCTGGCAGCACGGCCTTCTGCCGGAACCCAAATACCGGGAGTTCACCGCTTTCCGGGACGCCCTCGCAGCCGCCCAGCTTCATACGCAGCAACGTCAGCATGGCGGCCGCAGTCTCTTCCGCCATCTGTCGGAACTGTCGCCGGAGGCTCCGGCGGGCGAACTCCCCTTCCCCGCCGAACTCCTCCCTCCCCTCCCCCGGGGGCGCATGGGCGAACGGGTCTGGCGCGAACTGCTCATCGAAGCGAAGTACGAAGGCTATCTCGCGCGCGAAGAGAAGGAGATCGCCAAGCTCCACCGGCTGGAGCATCTGGCCATTCCGGAGGGATTCGACTTCGACATGATTCCCGGCCTCGGCAACGAATCGCGCGCCAAGCTGAATAAGATCCGCCCCACCACCGTGGCCCAGGCCGGACGGATCGACGGCGTGACGCCGGCCGATATCGCCTTGCTGCAAGTCAGCCTGATCCGGCGGCAGCCGCAAATGGAGGACGCCGAAGAATGAGTTCGCGCGTCACGGCCTGGAAGATGCTCCGGCGTTCGCCGGCGGCGCTCCTTGCGCTCTTCACGGTTCTCGCCTACCTCCTGCTGGCGGTCGGAACTGAAACCTATTCCATTGTCTGCGAGGCGCGCGGCGTGACGCCGGTCTACCAGGTGACCGATGACGAAGCCCGCTACGCCCCCCCCTCCCCCCGGCACTGGCTCGGAACCGACTACCAGGGGCGCGACGTCCTCTGGCGCGCCCTGGCCGGCAGCGCCACCGCGGTCAAGGTGGGGGTGATCGCCAGCCTGATCGCCATTACCATCGGCGTTACGCTGGGGGCGATCGCCGGATTCTACGGCGGCCGGTTCGACGACGGCGTGGTCTGGCTATACAGCACCTTCGCCTCGATGCCGACCTTGCTTTTCATTCTCGCCTTTGCACTTCTCGTTTCGCGCAACTTCCTCTCGCCCGGACTCTCCGAGACCGCCGACTTCCTCGGCTGGCTCCTCCGCGCCGAGCCGGGAATGCTGGCGATCTATTTCGCCATCGGCCTGACCGGCTGGGTGACGCTCTGCCGGGTGGTGCGCGGGGAGACCATGCGGCTCCGCTCGATGGCGTATGTGTCGGCGGCGCGGGTGGCGGGGGTGAGTTCGCCCGTGATCATCTTCCGGCACATTCTGCCGAATCTGTTCCACCTCGTCATCATCTACTTCACCCTCTCCTTTGCCGGGGCGGTGATGCTGGAGGTGATCGTGAGCTACCTCGGTTTCGGCGTCCAGAGCGCGCCCAGCTGGGGGGTGATGATCTCCGACGGGCAGGACCGCCTCTGGCGCGGCATCTGGTGGGAGATCGCCGGAGCCACCGGCATGATGTTCTTCCTGGTGCTGGCGCTCAACGTCCTCGGCGACGCGCTGCGGGACGCGCTGGACCCCCGGCTGCGCCAATAAGACCTCCCTCCCCGGGGAAAAATGGAAAAATCCATGATTTCTACCGTTTTTTCCATTGTCATTTTCCGTAATAATCTGTATTGTGTAGTGTTGCCGTTGTCAGCCTAACTGGAGAACCCTTTCGCATGGTCAAAAACATCTTTCTCGGTATTGCCGTCCTGCTCTGCGTCGCTTCGTTTTACACCTATTTTTCCCGGGTGGACCACAAAACCGAACAACCGGTTCTGGTCTGGACCGCGGGCATCGTCCAGGATCGCATCGAACAGGTGGAAGCCTTCCATAAGTGGATGCGTGCCAATAATTACCTGGCACCCAACGGCGAACTCCTCTTCACCGTCAAGCTGGAGACCGCCAATAATCAAAGCGTGCTGATTCAGGCGGTGTCCGGCATGGCGGGCGACCTGATCGACCATGTCGCGGTCAATCGCTTCGCCCCGATGGGCATCCTGGAAGACATCACCGATTTTGCCCAGACCGAAGGGATGGACCCTGCCCACAACTACCCCGCCGCCGCCGAACTGCTCTTCTACGAAGGCCGGCAGTACGCCTACCCCTGCAATCTTTCGGCCGCGGCCCTTCTCGTTAACGAGGATGTATTTAAGAAGTTCGGCATGGCGCCGCCGCCCTCCACCTGGACTCCCGAGGAGTTCGAGCGGATCGGCCTTGAATTCATCAAGCGGGCCAACGAAGGACTGCCCCGGCAGCACTACTTCTTTGCGGCCGCGATTCCGGAGATCCTGCTTCCCCTGGCGCGGAGCATGGGGCGCGACCAGTTCAACGAAACCCTGACCGCCTGTACCCTCAATGCGCCGGAGTTCATCCGGGCGATCAAGATCTACGACCGCTGGGTCAGCGAACTGCACATTATTCCTTCGGAAGCGGAAGCCTCCACCGATCAAGCGGATGCGTCGAGCGTCAACAGCCAGAAGACGCCGCAATTCATGAGCGGCCGCTACGCCATGCTGATGACCGGGCGTTTCGTCAATATGGATCTTCGCCGCTTCCGCGGCGAGCCGGTTCATTTGGCTTTCGCCCAGTCGCCGCAGTACGATTACAAGAACCAGCTCCTCGGCTCGCGCAATACCGCCATCTACAAGGGGTCGAAACACAAGGAGCTGGCGAAGATCTTCCTCAAGTTCCTGGCCAGCCAGGATTACAACAACATCATCATCACCGACTCGGACGGGCTCCCGCCGAATCCGCACTGGGCCAAGGACAACCCCGCCTATCACACGCCCAAAGGGCGCGAATTCGAAGGCAACCTTCACGCCAATGAGTTGAAGTGGGCGCTGGAAATCGGCATCCCCGTATCGAACAGTCCCTATTATCCTCTCGGCGGCCTGGCTCAGGTTTACAAGGCCTATCAGCAAGTCGCCAACCGCCTGAAAACGCCGGAAGAGGCGTTGGCGCTCGCCACGACGGGCGTCGACTTCATGATCCAGAGCCAGGTGGAGGGAACGCCGACCCTACAGGCGAAATTCAAGGAAGACTGCGAACTTCAGAAGAAGATCGACGAATACAAAGCGGCCGGCAAGAAGCTGCCCGCCGCCTGGATCAAGAACTCCTTCTACCGCAAATACTATCGCGACAAGGGAATGCTCGCGGACTGACCCCCCCTCCCCTCTGCGGGCTTGACGGCGGATGACTGTTTCCGGTCATCCGCCGTTGCATTTCCTGCGGTACGGAGTATATTATGTTTTTATCCCCATTCCAGCCGGAGGCGCAATTTTGATTTACGATGGACCGCTACCCGAAGAATCCCGCCGAAAGTCGCAGCGGAATTACTATATCTTCTCCACCTTCAACGGCTTCGCTTATATGTGCGTGGGCGAAAGCGTGCTGATTTTGTTGACCATCAAGATCGGCTTCCCCGACTTCTTCGTTTCGATCATCGGCGCCATGCAGTACTTCGGTTACCTGATGCTGCCCCTCGGCCGGGTGGTCTGCGCCCGCCGCGGCGCGGCCCACACCCAATCCTTCTTCTGGGTGACCCGGAATCTGTCGGCCATGCTGGTGGCGGTCGCCGCGCTGATGGCGGCCTGTCTCGGGTGGTGGCATGCCGGAATCATCCTCTTTCTGGGCGGCGCCTTTCTCTTCTACGGCCTCCGCGCCGCCGGAGCGGTGATGTCGCAGCCTCTCGTCGGCAGCTTCACCACCGAACACGACCGAGGGCAGGTGATTTCGCTCAGCAATGGCATCTTCTACATCACCTGTTCCCTGGCGCTGCTCACCATCAGTCTCTTGCTCAGCTTCAGCTCAAGCATCTGGGCGCTGACGTCGGTGATGATCGGCGGCTCCTGCCTCGGCATCTTCTCATCGGGCTTTCTGCGCAATATCGATGAAAGCGTGGTGCTGCGGAATTCCGCCCGCAAGCCTCTGTTGCCGGAGATGATTGCAGCGCTCGAAAGCAACACCTTGCGCCGCCAGATCGCCACCAGCTTCATGAGCAACCTGGCGATCATTCTTCTCATCCCGATTTCGATGCTGGCGCTGAAGCGGAGCTACGGCGTCTCCGACACGCAGGCGCTGCTGTTCGCGCTGATCCAGTTCGGTTCCGCCGCCATGGTTTCGCTCGGCATCGCCCGCCTCGCCGAAATCATCGGCCCCCGGAAAATGCTGCTCTTTTCGTATTGCGCCACCTTGCTGGTTCCGCTTTTCTGGCAATTCGCCGGGGAGGAGGTCAACTTCGCGTTGATGGCGTTCGTCTTCGCGCTGGCGGGGGGCGGATTGATTTCGATGTTCAACGCCAACACCCACTACTTTCTGCAGAGCACGCCGGAAAAGGGGCGGGTGGCGGGAGCCATCCTGATGCAGACGGTTTCGGCGGCGGGCGCGGGGGTGGCGGGGATGTTCCTGTCGGGCTTCCTTGTCCGGCTCTGCGTGTCGCCGGAGGATCCGCGACCGCTCGCGGGATTCCGCTGCTACTTCCTGTTGGCGCTGTTGATCCTGCTGCCGGGCTACTGGCTGATCGGCCGCCTGAAGCCGCTGCCCAAAGAGAAACGCAACCTCGGCCGGCTCTTCTGGCGGCTCTTCACCAATACGATCAGTTGACTTTCGTGCGGAACTCACGCGGCGAAAGCCCTTTGTGGCGGTGGAACAAACTGGAGAAGTAGAGCGGATTGTCGTAGCCGACCTTCCAGGCCACCTCTTTAACGGGGAGGTTCCCGGTGAGGAGCATCGAGGCCGCGAGATCGATGCGGAGGCGCGTCAGATAGGCCAGGGGCGGGCACCCGAGATGCTCGTTGAAGAGCCGGATGACGGTCGAAACGCTGACGTTCCCCGCCGCCGCCAGGTTGTCAAGATTGAGCTTGTCGGCATAAGAGCGGTTCAGCAGCGACAGAATCCGCTCCAGCGACTCCGGGTACTCGGCTTCCGGATGGCTGTTGAGCTCCGAAAGCAGGAGGAGAAGCGAATAGCAAAGCTCGGAAATCCGGCGTTCGCCGCCATCCGCTTTTTCGTCCAGCAGGGTGAAGATCTCCCGGAAGCGCTCGACCATGGCGGGCATGTCGGCAATTTTGAGATGCCAGCACTGGGTGAGCTTCAACGCTTCCAACAGAACCCCCAATTGCGAGCCATTGATGATAATGACCAGCTTTTCGTAGCGGTTGTTCCGTCCGCTGCGAAAGGCTGAATCGCGGTTGTGTTGCAGCAGCAGCAGCTCCCCGGCTTCGGCATGGTAAGGAACGCCGTCGAACTCGTACTCGAGAGCGCCGCCGGTCAGCAATTCCAGCGCCAGCGCCGGGTATTTATGGTGTCGGCAGTAACATTTCCCTTCCCGGACGGTCTCCATCGCATGATGACAGTAGATCGGAAGGCCGAACATTTTCGGCGTATACCAGGAGTGGTCGTCAAACCGCGTCCTCTGCCAATTTTCCTCCGCCAATTCATCGAAACTCACTGGATCGATGTCGCATCGTATCATTTTACCCATGATTTACAGCCCGATTGCATATATTTGGAAATTTTCTGTATGTTTTTCGCCTTTCGGCCTATTGCGATTTCGTCCCCCTTTTGCTATACTTATACAGTAGACCGGAAGATTTGTCAATTCGAAAAGATGAGAAAATGAATAAAGATTTGATGTTCGCCTACCGCCTCCCCTACAGTAAAAACATCCATTCCGACTGGGAAACCCTGGAATTCATGCGCGACATCGGCGTGGACGTCATCGTCCTCTCCCCGATGAACACGCGGAGCGCCTCGGGGGTGCCATACAGCGATTATCCGCCGATCTGGCGGCATGACGAAGCGTATGACTATTCTACCCTCGACACCCAGATCGGCGATATTCTCTCGCGTCACCCGAAGGCGCGGCTCCTCTCCATGATCGACCTCAATTCGCCGGAGTGGCTGGCGCGGCGTTATCGTGCCGACTCCTTCAACCAGCTGACCGAACTCGCAGTAAATCCGGAGTGGCGGCGTCTGACGCTCGCCTACCTGAAAGCGTTCGTCAACCATTGCGAAACCCATCACGGGAATCATATGCTGGGGTACATCCCCTGCTGCGGGGGAACGCTGGAGTGGCTCGAACCCCACAACGTCAACCCGGGGGTCTTCAAAAGCCTGCGTTACGCTTCGTACTGCCGGGAACGGAACTGGCCGGAGCTGCCGATCCCGGATTACGCGACCTCGGCGCGCAGCGACCACGGCTTCATCCGCGACCCGGAACGGGAAGCCGCGACCATCCAGTTCCGCCGCTACGTCAACAGCCTGGAGGCGGATTTCGCCATCGAAGTCGTCACGGACCTTCGCCGCCAGCTCCCCCCGGAACGCCGGATTGGAATGTTCTACAGCTATGTCTTCGGGCTGGATTCCAACGGGCATGCCGACTTCGAACGGGCATTCGACGCCGCTCCGCCGGATTTCGTGATCGGGGCCAGCTGCAACTGCGACCGGGAAAGCGGCCACGCCGGGGGCTACGCCGCCATGCGCCGGAGCCTGGAGCGGCGGGGAATCACCTTCCTGCATGAGATCGACCGGATCACCGACACCACCAACTTGCAGCTCTCGCCTTATACCGCCTGCGTCGGGCCGATCTGGAAGCGTTGGGATACCCCGCAAAAAGCCGCCGCCGGATTGAAGCGGGAGATGGCGATGTCGCTGATTCAGAATTTCTCCCTCTGGTGGTTCAATATCTGGGGTTTCTCCTACCGTTCGCCGGAGGTGCGTGACGCCCTGCGCCGCATGGCGCAAATCTGGCGCGACCACGCCGGGAAGTCGAGCGGGAGCGCCGCAGAGATCCTCCTCGTGTGCGATCTTGAAAGCAACAGCGTCGTAAACACCGTCAATACCCCGGAGTGGCCGCGCGAGCAGAGCATCCTCGGCCACCGGCTGCGGAACGCCCTGTCGGAAGCCGGTTTCGGCTGCGACAACACGCTCTGGAGCGACCTCGGGCATATGGAGCTCGCCCAATACCGTCTGATCATTTTCCAGAATCCCACCCTGATGACCGAAGAGCGCAAACGCTTTCTCGAAGAGAAGGTTCTCCGCGACCACCGGATCGTGGCCTGGGGGCTCGCCCCCGGCGTGGTGTGGGAGGGGTCCTATACCGGAACGCCGGTCCACTTCGCCCCCGGAGAATTCACCGAGTTCCGGCCCGCCGACCCGGCAGAGTTGAATGCGGAAAAAATCCGCGAACTCGCCACACTCGCCGGCGTTCACCGCTACGCCGACGGCTGCGCGGCCTGGGCCTCCGGGGAGTATCTCGTGCTTCACCGGGCGGGTTCTCCGGGAAAGGTAGCGGTGACGCTGGCCGCCCCCGCCTGTGAAGTCCGCGAACTCTTCGCGGAGAAGACGATTCTGGTTGACGGACAATCGTTTACCGATGAATTCGCAGCCGTCGACACGAAACTGTACCACATAAGGAGCATGCCGTGAAGCACAAATTCACCCTTATCGAACTCCTGGTCGTAATAGCCATCATCGCCATTCTGGCGGCAATCCTGCTGCCGGCGCTGCAGCAGGCCCGGGCCAAAGGGCGCGCTTTGAAGTGCCTCACCAACCTCAAGCAACTGGGTACATTCAATCAAATGTACGCCGATGCTTACAAGGGCTTCATACCGATTAAAGTTACCAATGCGGCATGGTCCAATTCTCAGTGGGCAAAACCCATATCGTATTTCATCGGCGGAGCCAAAGACGGAGACACGATGGGTTCTCCTGTTTTTTTCTGCCCGGACGCGCTTGATCCGGCTCGCGCGGGAGGTTATACCTATGGGATGAAGACCGACATCATATTCGGCCACGACTGGGACTCTAAACAAGGATGGAAGAAGGCCTATGTTGATAACGACGGCAAGACCGCCTATATGCAAGCGGGGATCGTGAAACCGGCGCTCTACCCGTATATATTCGACAGCGCCTTCACCATGACCGCCGCCTCCGCGGCAAACCGAGGAAAATCGTGCTATAGCATCTATGTCGGCAGCGAAAGCGGAATTGTGTTCCGCCACCGGGAAACCGCCAACTCGCTGTTCATGGATGGACACGTTAAAAACTACAATCCGGGCGCTTTCATGACCATGCTGCGTTTGACGTACGCCCCTGCCACATGTTCAAAATTGTTGATGCCGAATATGCTGACCTACTACACCGGTCTTTAGGGAGAAAGAAATGAATCGACTGCTGTTCTGTTGTCTCGTCCTCTTCTGCTTCACCGCCGGAGCGCTGGAAATCGCGCCGGATTGGAAAAATGCGAAAACCTCCGTCGACGCCAAAGGAACGATCATCGTCAGCGTCGGCAAAGCTCAGTTCTGTCGTGTCTCGGCGAAAAGCGGCAACGTAAGCGACGTCACGGTAAACACTTCTGGGGGCGTGTTGGAGGTCGACACCCGCGAATATTACCGGAATTTCCCCGACGGTAAGCTGATCATGCATCTCTCCGGAATTCCCACCCGCGAGATAAAGACCGGGCAGGAGGCGGCAGCCGCCGTCAGCATGAGCTCCACCCCTTCCGGCGGAATCGCGGCCTTTGAGCTCGCCGGCAGTTACTCCGTCATGGCCGCCCCGAACGGGAAACGTCATTTCTGGAATAAGCCGGTTGATTTCATTCTCGGCGAAGAGAGCAAGAGCTATTCCATCACCAAATATATTCCGGATGGGGTGGAGAGTCTGTATGTTTTGTTCTACCTCAATACCCCCTCGGTGTACAAGTTCGAAAAATACACCTTCAGCTATCCCCCGCCCCAAGCCGGGAAGGAGATCGATCCGGCGCAAAACCTCATCATCAACGGCGGCGCGGAACGCGGACTCTATCAGACCATCCGCTCGGAAATGGAAATCCTGGGGAATTCCTTCGACGGTAAGTATCACGGCAAGTTCGGCGTACTCTCGCGCACCTCGAAGGTCACGCCCGACCGCAGCCAGGCGCGAAGCGGCCATTATTCATTCCGGATCGACAGCTTTGAAGCCAGCCTCTTCGACCGTTTGACGTTTTCGCCGGTACCGTTCATCGTGGGTAAACCGCTCAGCTTTTCGCTCTGGCTGAAGGGCGAAAAGCCGCTGAAAGCAGAATTATGGCTGACCATCGGCAGCGGAACCCGCTATGGGAAGCTGATCAAAATCGATACCGAATGGCGAAAATATACCCTGACCATTCCACGTTTCGGAGAAAAGCCGAAAGAGGGGTATATGACGGGAAGTCCGGCGATCTATTCCCCGGACTTCAACACCGCCTACCCCGTTCTCCTCGTGATGGGCGAAGGCACGGTGTGGGCGGACGACGCCCGCTGCCAGATGGCGATCGAAACCTCCGACGACGGTGAAGCG
>JAVBRV010000298.1:0-3800 GCA_031547585.1 Victivallaceae bacterium | reverse complement strand
AGTACCCACCTGTTCCTTGCTGGCGGCAGGAGCCGCTTCGCTGCCACGGTCGATTTTACAGGGCTTCCGGCGGCGGAACTTCTAGTGGAAGACGTTCTTAGTTTTAACCTGCGCCTCGAGGTGAATCATACACGCCCGGATGCAGCCCGCCGCTCCCTCAAGAGCGCGGCCATATCCATCCTGTGCCGGAGGATTGCCGTCGAAGGGATTGAGTTCGGTCCGTTCGCCATCTTTGCCGTAATAGACGCCGCCTTCCTTCGGCTTGGTTCCGATATAGGCGTTGGAGCAGCGGAAGACGTCCAGTTCGCCCCACTCGACGGTCTTCCCGGCCACGGTGATCTTGACCGTTTTGGTCGGGCTGATCGCCTGCCCTGAACACTCCCGCACGCAGGCCATGCAGCGGTCGCAGATCGTCCCCGGCTCCATTACGGGGTCGGGTTCCAACTCCGCTTCGGTCAGCACCGCCGCGAAACGCACCCGCGGACCGAATTCCGGCGTCAGGAACACCTTGCTGTAGCCGATTTCGCCGAGTCCGGCAATATAGGCGGCGAGGCGCATGTGAAGAAGGACGTCGGGGGCGGGTTTCTCCGGCGAGACCGGGCGGCTCCAATTTTCCCGAGGTTTACCGGTGTTGGGGTCGGCTCCGGCCCAGACCGCCATATTGCTCATCGGCAGCGCCTCATAGCCTTCATCCTCGAACATGCGGCAGAATTGCCATAACATCATCGGTTGCTGGACTTTATTGATCGCCGTGTAGCCGAGTACGGAGTAGTGCTGAAAAAGCGTTCCCTCCTCGATGCCGCGCAGGAGTCCCCGGAAAATCCGGAACCCCAGGACGATGATCGACTTCGCTTCCGGCATGATATACCGGGGGTCGAACTGCTTCGGAGTTCCCTCGTAGCGGTCCATGCTGCCGATGCCGACGAGATCGGCTCCGCATGCTTTTGCGTACCGTTTGACTTCTGCGCTGTTCATATTGAATCTCCTGGGTTGATGCCTAATAGTATAGCACAGGGGTGAAAAATTCGTAATCACAAAGTGTCCAAAAAAATGAACTTTGCGTACAAAATGGATTGATTTACCGGCATTCTACCCTATATTGGGAAAAACAGGGAAAAACAATGAGTCTTCAGCAATACTGCGTCCCCGACAATGTCCGCCATTTCCGCACCGAGCTGCCGGTGATCCACTACGGGAGCAGCAGCGGCGAGGGTCGGGAGAATTCCCGGCGCTACACGAATTTGCAAGTCTGCATCCGGCTGGGGGATGAGTGCGAATACGCCATCGACGTCATCGATGGGGTGGAGTACCGCACCCCCTTCCCGCACGTGATCCTGAAGCACCCCGGACTGTGCCACAGCTACCGCTCCAAAGGGGTGCGCGACGGGCGTTTCTTTTGCCTCCCCGCCGGATCGGAAGCCGTGCTCGAGCGTTACGGGATGAGCCTTCGGCCGCTGCTCTGGCCGATTGAATTCAACCGAACGCTGAGTGAACTGTTCGCGGAGGCGGACCGCTGCGCGGAGCATTTGCACGTGGCGGGCGTTCCGGAGAAGATCGACCTCATTTTCTGGCAGATCCTGATGGAGCTTTTCCGCTTCCGGGCGGCGGCGGAGAAGCGGCAGAAACACCACGAGAAGAAGATCCGCGACATTGCCTCCTATCTGCATTTGCATTTCGCCCGGAAGATCGACCTCACCCGGCTGGCCGCCGCCCACGGCATGTCGCGCCAGGCGTTCTATCTTCACTGGCGGAACTATTATTCGGCGTCCCCGGCCCAATTCATTCTGAATCAACGAATTGAACGGGCAAAATTCCTATTGCAAAGCACCGACATGCCGGTGGCGGAGATCGCGGTTGAACTGCAATTCTGCAACTCCATCTACTTCGTCCGGGCCTTCCGGAGGGAGGTCGGCCAAACGCCGCTCCGCTACCGCCGGGAATTTCGGGAACGCTGACCGTCAGAGCGCAGTCAGGCGGCGCCGGGAGGTGAAGGGTTCGCTCTCCGGGCCGCGGCAGACTTCGAGGAACATCGGCGCGCGGAACACCCCCTCGCCCCACAGCCGGTAGAGGGGTTCGAAGAGCGGGTAACCGGCGTTCCGGCCCGACACGTGCTGGTGTCCTCTGGGGTATGGGTCGCTTTCGGAACGGTCGCACTCGTACTGGTGAAGGTGGATGCCGTTGATCAGCGCCCCGCCGGCCCGCAGCCAGGTCTCCACCGTGTTTTCCGGGTGGAAGGGGTAGTTGGTGTAGGCGTGGCCGATATCGACGTGGCAGCCGATCCCGCCATGGCCCGAACGCGTCCGCAATTGCTGGATGAAGTCCAGCCACTCCTCGATGGTGAAGCCGTATCCCCGGAGGTCGCCCGCACCCGCTTTGGCGGACATATGCATATTCTCGATGCCGACCGCGATGTCGTGCTCCAGGAGCGGCGCCAGCACCCGGAGGTAGCGTTCGGCCACCCGGTCGCGATGCTCCCGCATATAACCGACCGGACGATTCGGCACATGCTCGGTCACCCGGTCGCATTCCAGAGCCAGCGTCCATTCGAGCGCATTCCGCTCCCGGGCGGAGAGCGGCCCCTCTTCATCCGAAATCGTCATCAGGTGCATCGAGAGGCAGCGCCCGCCCCCGGCGCGCCAGGCAAAGACCCGCCTCGCGACCTCCTCCCGGTCGAGTGCCTCCAGCGTATGGAAGTTCAGCTCCAACACCGGAATGCCCTCGGCAGTCGCCCGGTCGAGCTGATTCAGCACATCTCCCTTGATCGAACAGCCGAGCGAAGCGTCGAATTCGTTCCGGGCGGCTTCGCTCCACGCTGCATAAGGGTCGGCCGAGTCATACCCCAGCACAAACGTACTGCCGGGGCGGGGAGTCGTTACTTCCACCGCCGGAGCGAGTTCCCGCAGGCGATCCTTCACCAGCTTCGCGTGGCGATGGTTCCACATCGAATCGACCGGCCGGGAAACCTCCAGGAGGTGGCCGAGAAAAATATGCTTCGGTTCAGCCGCCAGGAGAAAGCGGCAGAAGGGGTCGAGCAGCGGGAAATCATCCTCGTGGGAGACGCCGCGCCCCAGCCAGACGTGTCCGAAACAATAGTCGACGCCCCGCACTTCTTCCGGTTCAAAGCAGCGCACATCCCCGGGGAACCAGAGGCAAACGCCATCCGGCAGTTCGACCCGGAACGCGCCTGACGCCACCCCCACCCCGCGGGGTTCCACATGCTTCCCGGGGAAGCAGCTGATCCGGAGCGCCGCGATTTCGACCGCCTCCCCTTCCCGCAGCGCGGTCACCCGGGTCGCGTCGACGACCTTAGTGAACTCCGCTTCGATGGCGGCGGGGATAATCCAGCGCGCCTTCGAAGCGGCGGCAAAACGGTTGAGAAAGGGAAGAGAGCAGTGGTCGCCGTGCATATGGGTGATGATGATGAAATCGAATTCGCAGAGCCCCTCCGCGATTCGGGCGATCTCCTCCGGAGTTCCCCCCGCCGCCGGCACGGGGTCGACCGCCCAGCGAAGCTCCCGGCCGGTGGTGAACACCCAGCTGCTGGAATAGGGGAGCCGCATCACGGTGCGAACGTGATCGGCGGTCTTCCCGAGATCGCGCAGCAAAACCAGCCAGTTCGCCTGCCCCACCCCGAGGGCTTCGGCCCGGAGCCCTTCATATTCGGCCAGACGTTCCGGCCCGACATCAGCATGCATTTCAATAGCCCTTTTAGAGAACTATAGCACCGGTTCGCCGGAAAGCAAACCGTCTATTTCACGAATTGTATTTTGCCGTAGCGGGTCGGCTCGGGGGCGGCGATG
>JAVBRV010000355.1:0-6431 GCA_031547585.1 Victivallaceae bacterium | reverse complement strand
CGGCCAGGGTGCAGGACCCCCGTCCTGCCGAGGGTCCAGGGGGCGCGGAGCCCCCTGGCGCCAAACGGTTTCAGTCGCTTGCCCTCTCCCCGCAAAAAAGCGGGGAGAGTGGCCGACTGATGCCGTTTGGAGGTTCCCCCCAAGTACCCGGGGTCAAGGGCGGTAGCCCTTGCGGGTGCAGGGCGGAGCCCGCCGGAGGGTCTGGGCCAGGCTGGCCCAGCGAGAACCATCGTTAAGCCACATCAGGCATAAAGTTCTTTTATGCGCGTCTTGCCCGCTTCCGGCGGCAGTATCGTCAAGTCCAATCCTCTCGGATTCGGCAGCTTCCCCCCGGGCTCCACTCCCGCCAGCTCGTAGATGCTCCACAAAAAATCCGTCGGCGACACCGGACGGCTCACCGGGTACTCCCCGCGCGCGTCCGATTCGCCCAGCACCCGCCCCCCGGCAAAACCGCCGCCCGCCACCACCGCCGAAAAACAGTGGCCGTGATGGCCGCGTCCGCCGTTCCAGGGCTCGCCGTAATCCACCTTGGGCGTCCGGCCGAACTCCCCGCTCCACCAGACGATCGTCGAATCGAGCAATCCCTTCTCCGCCAGATCCTCCAGCAGCGCCGCGAACCCCTTGTCCATGTCGGCCGTCCGCTGCTTCATCGTCTCGAAGTGCTTCTTATGCGAATCCCAACCCGACGAGTTGATCGTAATATACGGAACCCCCGCCTCCACCAGACGGCGCGCCGCCAGGCAGGATTGACCGAATACGTTCCGCCCATACCGTTCGCGCATCTCTTTCGATTCGAGATTGAGGTCGAATGCCTTCGCGTCGCTCCCCTGCATGATCTCCCCCGCCTCCCGGCCGGCCCGGTCGAACGCCTCCAGCTCCGGAAGCCCCGCCAGCGAACGCCCGAAGACATCCAGCCCCGCCGCCAGCGCCATCCGCCGCTCCACCTCCGCCGCCGTGACGTTCCCCGGCGCCGTGAAACCATCCACCTGGAAACGCGGCGCGTTGGGGTTCCCCCCCGTCGCCAGCGGGCGGTAACGGTCGCTCAACAAACCGTTCTCCGAAAAACGCCCCTTGTTCCCGGTAAGCGCGATGTAGGCCGGGAGCCGCCCCTGGTATTCCTTCTCTTTAAACATCGCGATCACCGCGCCGATTGCGGGGTAGGTGATCCCCCCGCCCGGCAGGCGGCCCGTCTGCATCAGATAGGCCGCCGTCTCGTGACCGTTGTTGCCGTGGCTCATGCTGCGGATAATCGAGAACTTATCCATCTGCTGCGCCAGATTCGGCAGAAATTCGCTGATCTCGATCCCGGTGACGTTGGTCGGAATCGCCCCGTACCCGCCATTGTACGCCTTGCCCGCGCCCGGCTTGGGGTCGAAAGTGTCGAGGTGCGAAGGGCCGCCCCACGCCCAGATCTCGATCACCGAACGCGCGCCCTTGCGGCGGGGCGGTTCGGCGGCTCCGAGCCGCAACCCGGGCAACGTCAGTCCCAGCACCCCGGCGGCCGCGGCGCTCTTCAGGAATTCACGTCGATCCATGGTAAAACCTCCCTAATGGTAGTACAGAAATTCTTTGGAATTGACCAGAATCCAGGCGAGATCGCCCCAGACCCGGTTCCGGTCCTTCATGTTGCCGAGATAGCGGGTGAAGGTCTCCCGCTCCGCCGCGGTGGGGTGCCGCGAAAGAATCCGCAGATAGATCTCATCGAGCCGCTCCTGCGATCTCACATTGCGCCCCCTGAACATCCGCCCCGGCAGCTCGGTCAGCCGCCGGTACAGGGTTCCGGAGTTGAGCAGGTAGAGCCGCTGCGCCTCCGTCACCGCATTCGACCGCTCCGCGAGCTTGCCCGCATCGCGCGGCGGACGCCCGAAGGAATCCAGCGCCGAACTCGACATGCTGCCGTCGGCAATCGTCACCGCCCGCGTCTCTTTGGGCAAAAAGGTAAAGGGTTCGGGGATCGGGCTCTGGTAACGGTCGTAGCGCCCGGTGACTTGCGCCAGCGCGTCAACCGCCAATTCCGCCTCCAGCCGCCGCACCGGATAGGCAGCGTGACAGCGGAGCGCCGCCTCATCCTCCCCGGCGGCGGCCCCGAAAGCCCGCGAATGGAGAATCGTCCGGTAGAGCGTCTTCAAGCTGTAATTCCCCTCCCGGAAGGCCTTGGTCAATGTCTCCGCCACCCCCCGGTCGAAGGGAGCTCCCCCCCAATCCGGATCGGCCAGCAGACTCCGCCCGAAAATCCAGAACCAAACCCGGTTCGTCATCGTCGAGGCAAAATACGGGTTGTCGTCAGCCGTCAGCCAGTCGGCGAAACGCCGGCGCGGATCCTCCGCCGGGGCCTCCATAGTAATAAAGGTATCCGCGCCGGGGAAAGCGGCGGTCACCGTTGCCGGTTCGAAGTCGGTATAGACGATCTCCTCCTTCCATTCGTCGGTTCCCTTGTAGCGGACCCGGCTGAAGAAGGCCGCGAAAGCGAGCTGCTGCGCCTCGGTGAGCTCCTCGAAATTGATGCCGAGGAAAGTATGCGCGACCGCCTTCGCCAGCCCCGCGGGCGTGCGGTCGGCGGAGGCGCGGAAGAAGTTCGCCGCCGGACGCCGGAAGTTGCTCCCCGACGCCGTCAGCATCTCATACGCCATATCCCGCCACGAACGGTCCGCGCGGATGTCGGCGGCCAACCGGTAGTGCCAGGCTTGTACCGCGTTCGGCCAGAGGTTGATCGGGAACTCCGACTTGATCCGCAACAGATCGGCGAGGCGCATGGCCGCGAGATCGGCGAACTCCTCCGAATCAAGCAGTCGATCGACCAATCGCCCCCGCTTCCCGACGGAGCGGTCACGCAGAAATTCACGCGCCTCCTCCACCGTCGGCAGCCGTCCGGCAACCGTCAGATAAGCACGGCGCAGAAACACCTCGTCGGGAGCCTCGCGAAATTCCACCCCCGCCCGCAGCCGGCAATCCTCCAGCGCCGCATCTATCGGACTCACCGCCGAAACCATCAGCGCACAACCCAAACCGAAAACCAAAAACAGGAAACGCATAATCGCACCTTCCGGAAAATCTGTATAATGAATCAATCTATCCCGTTTTCCGGAAAATTCAATTTCAACTTCAAGAGTAATTTCAAAAATGGCTCAACTCACAAGCCGCCACTTCTCCGTCATTTATCCGTTACTTTGCAGTAAAGTGACGGGGCCGAGCAATCCAGAGCTCAGATCCGCCAACCGATCCCGGTTGCCGGGACCGTTGCAGACAACGATCCGAAGCTCGTGACCACCCCTCTTGAGAAACACTTTATCCGTCACATAAGGGGGTGCAAACAGCACCCCCAGCCTCTCTTGATCAAGAAAGATTTCCGCCAGGTCTTCGACGCGCCCCAGATCTAGCCGGTAGGTTCCCTCTTCCGGAACGCACAGCCGGGCCGTATATTCCGCCCGGCCGGAGTAAGCGCCGAAGCCGAACTCGCTCCACGGCTGCAAATCGCCGGTTTGCGTCCGGCCGTCGAAGCCGGTCAGGTAGGGCAGGGTTTTGGAGGCATGGCGGAACGCGGTTTTGAAGTTTCCGTACAGATAAGGCATCTCCAGCGGTCCGTTTCCGGTAAAGCGCACCCGGTTGAGGGTGGGGGTCGAGCCGGTCCGGAGGGCGGCGGTGATATCCGCGCTCCGGTTGCGGCAGTCGTACTCGGCCGACGGAAGGAATTCCGTGATTTCGGTCTGGTTGACCCAACAGCGCCAGTTGCCGGTGAAAGAGCTCTCTTCCACCACCAGGCGCAGGGGGAGCCGGTCGCCGGAATAGAGAAACACCGATTCAACCGTAAGCTCTTCTTCCGTCTCCGGAGCCTCCCGGTTCAGCAGATTGAACTCGAATTCGCGTCCGTCGCTTTCCCAGCCGGACCAACGGATCAGGGGAACATGGTTCTCCGGGAAAGCCAGGCTCCACTCCCGGATTTCCGCTGCCGGAACGGTGTTTTCGCGGGGGGACGTTGCCGAGTTCAGTTGACCGCTTTGCGGCGGAATCCAGACGGGAACGCCGTCAAGTTCACCGGAAAACTCCCGTTCCGCCCGGTTGAAGAGAAAAGAGACCGTTTCTCCGCCGATTTCGCGCTGCTGGATGAAGATATTCTCCCTCCCTTCGCCGGTCAGCCGGGGGCCGGGAAGTTGCCCGAGATAATCCGGGCAGCGGTACGCCGCCGCCTTCTCCCAGGCGAAGAGCGACGCGTCGAGCCTCGATCCGATCAACTGCGGCGCGGCTCCGGCCAGTAGCAGGCGGCCGCCGCGTTCCGCGTAGCGCTCGAGGCATTCGGCGGTAATTCGCTCCATGAATTCGACCTCCGGCAGCAAGAAGTAGGGGTAGCGCCGCGTAAACTCCGCCGCATCCGCCTCGAACAACTCCCGCAAGGTGATTTCATCGATGAAATCGAAGTCTTTCTGATGCGACAGCAGGTTCTCCGCCAGGCGGTGGATGGTGGATTCAAGGCCGTTGTTTTCCCCCGGCTCCGCCCGGCAGTAGAAACCGGCGGAGGTATAGAGCACGGCAATCCGGCAGAGGTGCCGCCCGGAGGAGAGGATGCGGCAGAGCTCCCCGGTGCGCTTCCACAGCTCCACCATCCACGGCCACTCCGTGTGTTGGTAAAAAAGCGGCGGCGGCACCTCATCCTTGCGGGGGCCGTCGATGGAGTAGCTGAGGCCGTGAATGTTGAAATAGGTGATCCCCAGCACCAGCTGATAATCGAGATGGAATTGCAGATCGCGCAGGGAAACCTCATTGCCGAGCACGGCCAGGGCGTCGCTGCCCGCCTGTTCCTTTTGAAACAGATGCGCGGCGGAAGAGACGACTTTAAGCCCGGTATGATAAGCGCAGGCGTCCGGCCAGGCGATTCCGGCGCCCAGTGGGTCGGTGCATGGTATGTCGAGATGCTTGCAGCAGCGCAACTCATTCGGCCAGAGAAAGCTGTTGCAGACGGAGAGGTATTCGGTCCGGCTGAGGTGGCCGATGCTTTTGATCCGGTGCGCCCGGCACCACTCCCCGACCTGCCCCAGATAGCGGGTGCAAAGCAGCCGGTGCTGGGTCATGCGGTACGAGTGGCGGATGAAATACGAACGTTCATCGATATCCGTCACCAGGTGCGCCAGGTTCGGAGCCAGCTCGAATCGGTGGTCGCTGAAAAACTCCGCCTCGAAATCGTCGGTCCACGGGAACCTCCCGTCTACCGAGGGTTCGTCCATGAAGGAGGCGTCGAACAGCTCATCGAACATCGCCTCCCCGTAACGGCGAAAGTACTCCTCATGCGTGCATTCGAGAAAGCGGCGCGTGGCCTCCGTCTTCATCAGGTCTGTAGTGTGGGCTCCGGTCGGTGTGCGGCAAATCTGCGCCGCGACGATCCGGCAGCGGTTCGGAGCCTCCCAGTCGAGGGCGAAGCGGCGCTCCCCCCAGACCGCGCGCCAATGCGGCATCATGATCTTATTTTCAAACGAATAAGCAATATGCCGAAGGTCGCGGCGAACGCAATCCCTCTTGATGGAGCCGCAATACTCCGTGATATCGGCAACCGTTCCCCCCTCCCGGTCGACGGCGAAGCAGCGGTAAACCGTGGCGGGCCATTCGAAAATCCGATAGACCCTCTCCCCCCTCTCCGCCTCGAAGATCGTAAATTCCAATCGCTGCGCGCCGCAGTCGGGGTGGTCCCGGAACACCCGGTCCCCCGCCACGCCCGACGGGTAGCAATCCTCATCCCAGATCGCAAACTGAATCCCGCATTCGCGGCAGGTTTCGAGAACCACCCCCACCGCATCCCACCATTTCCGGGAAAAATACGGCGTAATCAACCCCTGTCTGGCATGTGCGTAAATGCATTCGAAACCACTCCGGGCAAGCATCCGCACCTGGTCCCGCAATTCGCTCTCCCGCAAATCATGGTTCAAGAAGTATTGGCAGGCAAGATGAATCGATTGTCTCATAACGTTATATCCTTATGTTGTTTAACTGCGGTTCTCGCTGGGCCAGCCTGGCCCAGACCCCCCGGCGGGCTCCGCCCTGCACCCGCAAGGGCTACCGCCCTTGACCCCAATACGGGTTGCGAGCGCGACGACTTTTTTGCCCAAACTGTTTTTGCAAAACAGTTTGGGTCCCCTACAAAAGTCTGGCAGGCAGTGCCACGCACCACGACTCCCCAAAAAGTACCCCACCTTCGCCCACGGGGCTCGGTTTTTTGCTTTGCAAAAACAAGGGGGCACTTTCCGGGGGCCCCACTCTCCGGCATTCCGTGCGGCCTTCGGCCGTACTCATGCCTCCGAGGCTTTTTTGCCGACAGAGGGATGCGCGCACAGCCAGCTGGCGCTCGCTGTCCCCGGTCAATAGCGCTGTAGGTTATAGATGGTTTGACAGTTATATGCCGCACAGAAATGTGATTAGGTGCGAGTCAGCTCTGTGGTACTTGAATT
>JAVBRV010000303.1:0-14860 GCA_031547585.1 Victivallaceae bacterium | reverse complement strand
GTTATCGGTGGTCACCACCGGGCAATCGAGCCCTTCCCAATAGCGGTCGACGCAAAGATGCGGCACCGGCAGATGGTTGACCAGCTCCGAAAACTCCTCCCGGCAATGGTCGACCCCCGGCGGAATCAGCACCGCCGCGTCGGCCACCTTCTGGTGCAGCTTCCCCAGCTGCTGCCGGAAGCGGTCCACCCGGCCATTGTGAAGCACCAGGAGGAGGTCCAGCCCTTCGCGGTAAAACAACTCATTCAGCTTCGACGCCACCTGCCGCTCGATCGGCGAATCGGGGCTCCCCTGGCAGAGCCAGATATTGCCCGTCTTGCCGCGCGCCAGCTGCCGCGCGGGCAGATTCGGCGAATAGCCCTCCTGCTGCGCCAGGTCGCGGATCCGTTCGCGCGTGACCGCCTTCACCCGCGCGTCGCCGCGCAGCGCCCGCGACACCGTCGAGGCGTTGACTCCGGCCAGCCGGGCCAGATCGTGGATGGTGACGGCCATAGCGCGGAACTACTTCTGTTTACCCCCGGAAGCGGCGGGCAGCGCCAGCGCGGCCGAAGAGAGATCGGTCCAGAGCGTCCCCTCCCCCGCGTAGATGATCCGGGTTTTGACTTGCGGATTCAGGGAGTCGATCATTTTCATTTCAGCCAGCTTGCCGGTTCCCCCCAGCACCTTCGCCCGGAGCTGCTCCCCTTCGGCGCGGGCCGAAGCGACTTCGAAATCGGTTTGCGCTTTGGTTTCACCCTTGATCTTGATGATTTCAGCCCGGAGTTCGGACATCTGGAGCCGGATCTTCGCCGCCATCACTTCGGTTTCGGCGTTGATTTCGGCGACCTCCTTGTCGCGCTCGGCGTGGATTCCGGCGACCAGCTTGCGGGTTCCCTGGGTAACCTCCTGGGCGCGCTGGTCGATCAGCTTGGTTTCGGTGTTGAGCTCGGCGAGCTTGCGGGCGGTCTCCTGCATGGAGACGTTGGTCAGGTTCTGCTCGTGCGCCAGGCTGACCGCCCGGATCGGCGACAGGATGTTGAGCGGAATCTCCACGTTGCGGATGATCGCGTTGTGAACGAGGATGCTCTTCGCCTCCAGCGTCTTCTCCAGCTCGCGCCGGAGGTCGAGCTGGAAGGTCTCGCGCCCTTCGCCCATGATGAAGTCCTGCGCCCTATAGCTCGAGCCCTTGAGCCGCGACACCGACAGCACCTGCGGCAGAATGATCTTCTCGACCACCTGCGGCAGGTCGCCGTAGAGCAGATAGACCCGCGACAGATGAGCGGGGAGCAGTTCAAATTCGACCGTCATGTCGAGCGTCACCTTGAAGCCGTCCCGCGAGGGGAACTCCACCGCGTGGCTGACCCCGAAAATCTGCGCCTCCTGCGAAATCGCCGGGGCCGGAGCCGCCTTCGCCGGCGCGGCCTTTCCGGTCACGACCGCCCTTTCGGCGGCGACGGAACGCGAGTTGCTGAAGGATGACTCCGACTGCCGCCGCTCGGCCTCCTCCTTGCGGAGCAGACTCTGCGACTGGAGCGTCTGCTCCTGAAGCTGATCGAGCGCCACGTTGGAGGTCATCAGCCGGCTGCGGACCGCCACCACGCTCTCATTCGAACCCGCCGACATGGTCACCTGATTCATGCCGATCTCGATGACGTTGACCTGATAGGCGTACCGGTTGAGGTAGTAGAGTCCGGGCTGGAGAATATCGCGCAGCACCCCCTTCTCGCCCGGTCCGGCGAATTCGCCCGGCTTGGGCGCTTTGCCGGTCTGCGAAGTGACCACCCCGGCGTAACCGATCGGGATCGACACCGCGTCGGCGACCTCCACCTGATAGCCCTGCGGATTCAGGCGGTAGAGGCCCGGCCCCAACACATCGCGCCAGACGCCTTTATGCTCGCGGTCGGGGGCGATGATTTCGCCGGGCGGCAGTTCGCGCCCGACCTTGGCGGTGACGATCCCCACCTTCCCCAGCGGAATCGACACCGCGGGAACAATCTTCACATCATACTGCACCGGGTTGAAGAAGTGCCGCCCTTCGGTCAGCACGTCGCGCCGGATGCCGCGCTCGCCCTCTTCGACCAGAATCGCCCCCGGGGCGGGCTCCCGGCCGGACTTGGCGGTCACCACCGCCATATGGCCCGGCGGCACGTAGAAGCGGCAGCCAAACCAGACAAAGCCGAAGCCGACGAGGAGCACGACGACGAAAAGGGAAAAGAGAATGCCGAACGCCGCCACGGTGCGGCGCGACTCGCGGGTGGATTTATCTTCGCTCATTTCGCACCTCCCTGACTGGTTTCGAGGGGCAAGCCGAAAAGTCCCCGGCCGCTGCTGTTGGTGAGGATCGACTCGATCCCCGGCATCAATTTCCCGTACAGCATCGCCCGGATGTAGGCGTCGCCGGAACCATAAGCGGTAACCTGCCTGTCCAGGACTTCCGCTTCGCGCTGATTCCGCTCACGGATCACCTGGGCTTCGGCCCGGGCGGCGTTGAGTTCGGCCTGGGCGTCGGCTTTGGCCGATTCCACTTCGAACTTCGCCACTTTGAGACGGGCTTCGGCGGCGATCAACGCCTCCATGCGTTTCTGCTCGGCAGTGATCCGGCTGGTCAGGCGGGTGGTTTCGGCCTCGACCTTGCGGCTGTTCTGCTCGGCCAGCATCTTCTGGCGCTGCAATTCAGCCTCGGAACGGGCCTGTTCGATCTGCTCGGAGTACTTGCGCGCCTCCTGCTGGGCCAGCTCGCGGTTACGGATGATCTCGGCGATCTCCTGCGGCACGATGATGTCGCGGATCAACACCGAATTGATGACCACGCCCCACTTGCGGCAGTTCTCGCGGAGGAACTTATCCAGCTGCGCCTGAAACACCTGGCGGCTCTCGCCGACGATGAATTCGGTGGCGCCCTTCTTGCTGCCCTCGATCCGGGCGAACCCGTGGACCGAAGGGAGAATCAGCTTCTTCAGGATATCCGCCATGTCGCCCACCTCGTTGGAGAGGCGCGGCGCCTGCGCTTCGTCGATCTTGAATTCAACCGTCCCCTGCAGCGAAATCGGGAAGCCGTCGAGCGTCAAAAAGGTGATCGCGTCGTCGCCGCTGAATTCATGCCGCTGGCTCTGGGTATTCACCAGCGTCACTCCGGCGATAAAGGGGTTGATGCGGTGGGTTCCCTCTTTCAGGACGCCGGGCAGCACGCCCTTGCGCCCCTCGGCCACCAGGAAGCCCTGGGCGTTGCCGAGATCGTTGGCGACGCCGGAGAACAGATCGCCGCCGGTCAGCGCGGTGACCACCCCGACACTGCCGGGCATGATCTTGATATCGTCGAAAATCCGAACCTCATAGGCGTAGGGGTTGACCCGGTGCTTGCCGGTGCCGAGGACCTCGCGAACCACCCCTTTGCTCTCATCGTCGGGGGCGATGATCGCCCCGCCCTCCAGATCCTTGCCGAACTTGCGCACCAGGACGGCGAATCGCCCGGCCGGAACGTCGGTGATCGTTTTAATCTGCCAATCCCAGGTGTAGGGGTTGCGGAAGTAACGCCCCTCCCCCAGCACTTCGAGCTGGATTCCCTGCTGCCCCGGTTCGCGGGCGATCACCTCGCCCGGCGGCAGCCGGTTGCCGGTCTTGCGAATCAATACCGCGATCTGGCCGTTGCCGGGTTCGATCCGGCAGCCGTACCAGACGAAAAGCGGCAGAAACAGCGCCAGAAGAATCAGCGCCGACAGCGAAAGTGCCAGTAATGACTTCACTCACCCCTCCCTTTGCATGCATTCACGCACGTCGTCGATGATATCTTCGAGGGAGCGCTCCGGCCGCCAGCCGGTCAGCGCTTCGATGCGGGCGGTATCGGGCATCCGCCGCCGCATATCCTCGAAGCCCTTTTCGTAAGCTTTCTCATAGGGCACGAGCTCGATCGCGGAGCGGCTGCCGGTGCGGGCAATCACCGCCTCCGCCAGCTCGCGAATGGTCACCAGCTGCTGACTGCCGATGTTGTAGATATTGCCGCAGCTCTCCTCTTTGGGCAGGAGCAGCCGGAGCGCCCGCACCACGTCGGCGACATGGCAGAAGCAGCGCGACTGGCCGCCGTCGCCGTAGACCTGCAGCGGTTCGTTGCGGAGCGCCGCGCCGACGAAGCGCGGAACCACCATGCCGTACATGCCGGTCTGGCGCGGTCCCACGGTGTTGAAGAAACGCACCACCGTGCCGGGCAGCTTCGACGCCCGGTGAAAGGCCATCAGAAAGAATTCGTCGAGCAGTTTGCTGCAGGCGTAGCTCCAGCGCGAATGGTAGGGGGAGCCGATGACAAGATCGTCGCTTTCGGCGAACTTTTCGTTGGCCGACTTGCCGTAGACCTCGCTGGTCGAGGCGATCACCAGCCGCTTCTTGAATTCGGCGGCCAGCCGGAGGACGTTTTCGGTACCGTGAACGTTGGTGAGAATGGTGTGCACCGGGTCCTTGACCACCAGTTCGACGCCGACAGCGGCGGCGAGGTGGATGACGGCGTCGGCTTCCTTCACCAGGTCGCCGAGGGGGGCGGAGCCGTCGAGAATGTCCGCCTCGATCACGGTGAGCCGGGGATTCGCCGCCGCGGCGGCGAGATTCTTCCGGGATCCGGTCGAGAAGTTATCGATGACGGCCACGCTGTGGCCGTCATTCAGCAGTGATTCGGCGAGATGCCCGCCGATGAATCCCGCGCCGCCGGTGATGAGATAACGCATGGTGGCTGGCCTCCTCTATTTCAGTTCCGAACCGTCATCCTGCCCCCGCCGAACCGGCGCCAGAGCGCCAGAATCGGGCCGGAGAGGATGTACAAGGTCACCACCAGCAACAAACCGCTCGCACGGGTGAGGACGAGAAAGACCGCTATGGCGATGAGAAAAACCAGCCGTTTGCGGTTGCGCCGCGCCGACACCAGAAACTTCCCGACATGCGTGTAGGGAATAGTGCTGACCATGAGCAGCCCCAGAACCGCCGCGATGCAGGGGAAGAGGAAGGCGATGCGGTCCAGCCGGATGTTCGAACCGTAAGCGAAAAGCACCAGCGCGCAGATGGCGACGGCGGCTCCCGGCGAGGGAAGACCGGAGAATTTATCCTTGTCCCCCGCCGTCTTCTTCTCGGGCAGCATGGCCTGGATGTTGTAGGTCGCCAGCCGAAGCGCCGCGCACCCCAGATAAACCGAAGAAAGGAGGTAGACCAGAACCTCCTGCGAACGGTTGAGTTCCCAGTCGCGGAGGCTGTGGGTCATGATGGCGACCAACGTGGCCGGAGCCACGCCGAAGGTGATCATGTCGGCCAGTGAATCCATCTGGAGCCCGTGCATACTGGCCGCGTTGAAGATGCGCGCGGCAAAACCGTCGAGCGCGTCGAACACCATGGCGAAGCAGATGATGAGGGCGCTGACGGCGAAGACGCCGAGGGCGTTGCCCCGGGTGATGTCGAGCTCATAGGCGCGAAGCATGTAGATGATGGCGAAGAAGCCGCAGAGCGAATTGCAGAGGGTGAGGCTGTTCGGAACGTACTTCAGCCACCGCTGCGCCCGGAACCGGGTTCGGAAACGTTCTTTCATACCAATATCACTCTTTCATGGCGGCGACGACGGTCTCGCCGCCCCGGACCTTGTCGCCGATTTTGACCTTGAGCTCGAAACCTTCGGCCGGCAGGTAGATTTCGGTACGGGAGCCGAATTTGATCATGCCGTAGATATCGCCTTTTTTCAGTTTCCGGCCGGGTTCGACCGGGCAGACGATCCGGCGCGCGATCGCCCCGGAAATCTGGCGCACGGCGAGGGGGAACTCCTCCCCGCCGGCGGTGGCGTTCCCGGCGATGGTCATCGCCTCGTTGCGCTTCACGGCTCCGCTGTCGCGGGCGTCGAGATACTCGCCTTCGCGGTAGTATTTGCTGGTGACTTCCAGCGCGGCGGGCGCGCGGTTGACGTGGACGTTGAAGACCGAGAGAAAGATGCCGACCCGGAGCGCTTTGCCCTCAAAGGGGGGGAAGTTGAAATCCTCGACCACCTCGATATCCCGGACGACGCCGTCGGCGGGGGAGACGATCAGCTCCGGCTGCGTCGGAATGACCCGATCCGGATTGCGGAAGAAGGCGGCGATACTGAAGAAGAGCAGCACCGCCACGCCCGCGATGGAAAAGCCGGTCGCTTCCCAGCCCCGGTCGATCAGCCAGCCGCAACCGATCAAAAGCAGGATGGAGACCAGGGCCGCAATGCCCCACTCCCGGATTCCGTATCGAGTCAAAGTCATCATCGTCAAGTCACCTCATGTCAGAATTCAGGTAAAAACCTTCATAATATAAACGCGCCCCGGTCTCATTACAAGGATTTTCAAAACTGTTTTCTGAAGAGTTGCATTTCAGTGGCTTCCGGGGTACATTAATAGTCATGCACAGCTTTTACTCCGAAAACCCGGGCCGCCCCGGCGAAGAGATCACGCTTGACCGGCGCGAGGCCGACCATCTTTTTAAAACTTTGCGCGCCCGCGCGGGGGAAGAGGTCGAACTTCTCGACGGCGCGGGAGCGTGCGCGCTCGGCCGGGTGACGTCCCGACGCACCCTCGAAATCCTCGAACGCAGCGACGCCCCGGAGCCGACCCGGAAGCTCCACCTCTACACCGCCGCGCCACGCAAAGCAAAATTCGACACCCTCCTGAAGCAGGCGGCGGAACTGGGAGTCTGGTCGATCCGCCCCCTCACCTGCGAGCGGAGCGTGGCCCAGCCGGAGAACGAAGAGCGGCAGGAAGCGCTGCTGATGGAGGGGTGCAAGCAGTCGAAGAACCCCTTTCTGCCGAAAATTCTCCCGGCGCTTTCATTGCCGGAAGCGCTCCGGGAAATCGCTGAAAAGGGCTATCACGCCTGGTACGGTTCGGTGAAGGAGACCCCCGACACGCTGTCGGGGGGCGGCGACGACCTCGCCTGGATCGTGGGTCCCGAGGGGGGCTTCACCCCCGCCGAGGAGGAAGCGCTGCAGGCCGCCGGAATCCGCGGCCTCAACCTCGGTCCCTATGTGCTGCGCCTCGAAACAGCGGCGGTCTGCGGGCTCGCGGTGCTGCGGCGGCTGCTCCCGGCGCTGCTCCTCGGGGTGTTGCTTTTCACCGGCGGCTGCGGCGACCGGCGGGAGGTGCGGAACCACCCCCTGATGATCCGGGCCGAACGCCACCGGCAGGAGGGCGATTACCACCTGGCCGAAGACGGCTTCCGGCGGTTGACAGCGCAGCGCCCGGAGGCTCCCGCGCCCTATCTCGCGCTGGCGAACCTCTACGACGAAGCGCTGGATCGCCCCGCGGCGGCGCTCTACTTCTACGACCGTTACCTCGAACTGGCCCCCCAGGCGGCGGATCGTTCGCTGGTCGAATCGAACCGCCAGCTGGTGAAGGCGCGCCTCAAGCGCGAACTGGAGCGCGAATCGTTGCCGGTCCCCCCGGAGGACGCCCGCGAAAAGCTGGAGAAGGAGAACGCCCTCCTCCGCCGCCAGAATGAGGTCATGCGCCGCCACATCGAAGAGCAGCGCCGCCAGCGCCCCTGACGCAAGCAGAATTACTGCAAAACGCCGACGGAGTACATGCCGTCCGCACCTCTCCCCTGGTTAGCGAGCTGCATCATTTCCCCATTGAAACGGGTATGCTGGATGCCGATACGCAACTCCTTGCCCGCGAGGGAGATTCCCGGCGGCAGCTGCCAATCGAGAAGATCATCGATTTGGGTTCGGGCGTCCCAGACGCGCGGGGAGCAGCCGCAGGCGGGGGATTGCTCAAAGCTCCAGACCTCATTGCCGCCGGGAACGGCGAGACTGAGACGGATGCGGAAGGTCTCGTAACAGGGGGCCACCCCTTGATTGGCCCAGAGAAAACGGGTCTGGAGACGGCGGGCGGCGACGGAGACGGAGAGGGATTGCAGGGCGATCCGGTAGCCGCATTGGCGGGCGAGGTTCCGCCAGAGATTCTTTTCGTCTTCGATGGTGAGGCCCGCATACTCTTCGGGGAAGAAGCGGCAGAAGGAGTAGATTTTTTTGTCGGCAATGGGAATGGGCTCTTCGACGCGGAGAATGCCTAAGCCTTCGGCTTCGCCGCCGCGCTGCCAGTAGCTCATGCCCAGGTCGAGCCCGAGCTGCAGGGCGGCGGGGGGAGCGAGGTTCTCGAAGACGATTTTCGATTGATAGCGGAAGCGGTCGAGGCAGTTGCAGACGTCATCGTCGAGCCAGGGGGAGGCAAAGGGGGGATGCCAGGCTTTGCCGAGCCCGCCGCATTTGAGCATGACGCCGCACTCCGCGAGATACTCGAAGCTCGGCATGGCGTCTTCAAACCGGTCGTGGAAGCTGGGAGAGCCGATGGATTGCTGAAGCGGCGTATCGGGAAAGGCGGCCCGGTAGAGGTCGATGGCCCGGCGATGCCCTTCGAGGAAGGCGTCGACGGAGTATCCCTGCCGGACCCAGGGTTCGATGGGCTGGTGATCGGCGATGTGCATTTCGCCCCAGCGCCCGGTGTGGGCGATGGCGAAGCTTTCGATTTCCGGGCGTCCGTTGTACCGTTTGCCGAGGGCTTCGAGAAGGGCGGCGGTTTTTTCGAGATAGACCGGGTCCCAGTAAACGGGGTAGCGGATGGGCTGCTCCCGGTCGGCGGGGATGTCGTTGAGGAGCCAGCTGCCGCGGTAGGCGGCGATCGATTCGTCGACGTATTTGGCCCCGGCGTCGAAGACCCACTGGGGAGTGCCTTGATCGTAGAAGGTGCCGAGGGTATCCATACCCCGGACTTTGAGGAGGATTTTGTAGCCGGCGTCGATCCAGGATTGGAAGCACCCCTCCCATTCGGGCTGATCCCAGAGGAAGCGGCCCTCTTCGGGCTCGAGGCGGCTCCAGGAGATGTCGACGGCGATTTTGTCGCAGAGCTTTTCCCGCAGGAACCAACTGTCCTCCGGAACTTGCCCGAAAGGGATTTTCCCCCGGCGCTGAAGGTAGTTGATGCCGCAGCCGCGGTTGTGCAAGATGACATCGGGAGGGAGAAGGGGTGGGGTGAATTCCATCAGAAGATAACCTCATATTCGGGGTCGATGCCGAAGAGCGGCGGCTCTTTCCGCATTCCGGCGGGAATAAATTCGGGGAGCGGGGGGGAGAAGTCGCCTTCGCCCCCTTCGATGGCGGCAATCAGCCGGGCGATGCTCCGGCAAACGCGTTCCCGGAGATCCTCGCGGATAACCGCAACCATGCGCCGGTCGAAAAACACCGGCTGGTCGAAGAAAGTCTGACCGATGATTTCCGGCTCATAACCGGGGAACTCCGCATCGATAATCCGCAAAAGCAGCGTCGCCGTCTGCCATCCGGAGGTCAGGATGGCGGTAGGACGCCTCCGGCAGAGTTCGCGAAGGAGGGGAATGCGCTCTTCGAGGGAAGGCGGCACCATCTCGATGCGGCAACCCGGCTCTCCGGCAAAGCAGTCGGGCCAGGTCGAGAAAGGATTGCAGAGCGCAGTGAATTCCCGATGGCCCCGTTCGCGGAAAAACGCGACCGCCTGAACCAGTACAGGCCGATAATCGGCGATGGCCAGGGGGAGACAGGGGCAGGCGGCATGGGGCCATTCGCTTTCCGGCAGCTCCCCGGTGATGAGGATGCCGTCCGGCTGCCGGGCAAGAAGGCTTTGGAAGGCTTCCTCACGCGCTCCCGGCCGAAATTCATAGACGGCGATCAAAAGCTGGTACCCCTTTTTCGCCGCCTCGCGGAGCGCCCGGTCGGCAATCAGGGCGAAAAACGGATTGTTGAAACCGCCGATCACCAGCCCGAGGGCGCCGCTCCGGCCAATCCGCAGGGCGCGTCCAACGGGGGATGGGCGGTATTGCATCCGGATCACGGCCTCATCGATCCGCCGCCGGGTATCGGGCGCCATCCGGGCGGCGGGATCTCCCGCCAGATATTTGGAGACCAGGCTGGGCGAAACCCCCGCCTCGCGCGCCACATCCTTCAAAGTACAATGCGCCATAGCTCTCTTCCGTATTTGATCAATCGTTGTAGCAATATATAGTATAACACGTCGAAGCAAGATTGTCAAGGGAGCAGCATGGAGATTGACGGATCGTACGTTTTCAGGGGGACCGGTCAGGAGTCTTTACCCTCCTGCCGCAGGAAGGAGAGCTTATCCCAATAGCCGCGCTGCAGGACGATTTTCCCCTGGAGCACGTGAAAGAAACCACAGCCGCGCAGCCCCTTGGGGTCGCGCCACTCGAGCATCGCCCACTCGCCGTCCTCGAAGAGATTTTCGACGATGCAGACCATACGGGCGGCGGTGAACTCCGCTTCGAACATTGCCCGGATCGCCGCTTTGCCGCACACCGGCTCATTCGCCACCTGGTGGTTGACCGCCTCTTCGGCGTACAATTCAGCGAGAAGGGCGGCATCGGCGGCGTTGAAGCGCTCGACGAATTGCCGCACGACCTCCCGGGGGCTGTTGAACGTTTCCATCATATTCCTCAGAAGGTGGTGCTGTCGCGGAAGCCGACCGGCGTGAGGTGGCTGGTGTCGTTCCAGACCATCAGCTGCCAGTGTCCGTCGCGGCGGGCGAAGCGGCTGTAGGAGGCGTTGCCGGTCTGCGGCAGCATCACGCCGGGGGCGAGATTGCCCACGATATGGTGGAACGCCGCGCGCATCGTCCCGGCGTGGGTCACCAGCAGCACTTTCTCCCCCGCATGGCGGTCGGCGAGGCGGTCGAGGAATCCGGCCACCCGGCGGCGGAATTCGCTCCGGGTTTCGCCGCCGGGAACGATCACCTCCCCCTGATCGAAGCGGAAGGCGTCCATCACCTCCGGGTAACGCACCTCGGCCTCGTCGCGATGCAGCCCGGAGAGATCCCCCAGGTCCCATTCGCGGAGCTCCGGGCAGGGTTCCACCGCGAGCTCGAGGGGGCGGGCAATCGTCAGCGCCGTCACCATCGCCCGCGACAAGTCGCTGCTGTAGGCGGCGTCGAAATGCTCATCCCGCAGCCGCCGGGCAGCGCACTCCGCCTGCCGGAGGCCGGTTTCATTGAGCCGGGTATCCCGCTGCCCCTGAACGATTCCCGAGAGGTTCTCGGCGGTCTCCCCGTGCCGGATCAGGATGAATTCGGCAACGCTCACGAGAGCACCACCCGCTTCTTCCCGGTGACGCCGGCGAGGGTTTGCCCGGGCAGCCGGATCTCGGCCGAGGCGCCTTCGGGGATCTCGAAATCGCAGACGATCCCCCCCCCTTCCCGCCGCCACTCGCTGCGGATGACGCCCTGCGGCGTCTCGTGACTCATGCGGACGAAAGAGAGCGCTTCGATGAACTTCGGCTCGATGACGAACCGGCGGAACCCCGGCGCTTCCGCCAGGGGGCGCACCCCCGCCGGATACTGGAACATCCAGGCGGAAATATCGCCGAACATGATGTGATTCTGCGAAGCGACGCCGTTCCAGTGCTCCCAGAGGGTGGTGGCGCCGTTCTTCACCTGGTAGCCCCAGCCGGGGAACTCCGTCTGGGTAAGCAGCCGATGCGCGTCGTCGGCATAGCCGTAATCGGAGAGCACGCGGGGAACGTACTTCGCCCCCAGAATGCCGAAATCGGTCCGGTGCCGGTTCTCGCGGACCAATTGCACCAGCTTCTCCGCCACTTTGGGGCGTTCCGCCGGGTCGGCAAGTTCGAAGTAGAGCGCCGTCCCGAGCGCGGTCATGCAGCCGTCGGCATAGACGCCGTCGCCGCGGTAGAAGGCCGCGTTGAAGCTCTGCCGGACCTTCTCCGCCAGTTCGGCGTACCCGGCGGCTTCCGCTTTGTGGCCGAGAAGGTTGGCGAAGATGACCATCCGGGTGAGCATGTAGTAGTAGCAGGCGGTCGAAGTCACTTCCACCGAAACGATCCGGGCGCGGGCGTGGTGGCACCAGTCGCCGAGGCCGAAGCGAAGCCGGTAGTCCTCGGACATGCCGGCGCAGTAGCCGAGATATTTACGCATATGGTCATAGTGCCGCCGGATGGGTTCGGCGTCGCCGCCGAAGAGGTAGAGCCGCCAGGGGTATTCGAAGAGCACTACGTCCCAGGCCGGACCGCTGCCCCAGTTGAAGCCCCAGCCGCCGGTGGGAGCGATGCCGGAGAGCTGCCCGTTGGGGCGCTGGGCGTCGGTGACGAGCTGAAGGAAGTGCTGACAGGCTTTGGCGGCGTCGAAGTTCCAGAGCCCGGTTTCGGCGGCGATCTGGGCGTCGCCGGTCCAGCCGTTCTTCTCGCGGTGCGGGCAGTCGGTCGGGATGCCGGTGAAGTTCGAAAGATAGCTCCGGACCGTATTGCGCTGAAGCGTATTGAGCATTTCGTCGGAGGATTCGAAGGAGCCGACCCGTCGGAAGTCGTTGTGGATAAAGCAGGCTTCGATCTTCTCGACCTTCCCCTCGCCCCAGATGGAGACCTTGGCGTAGCGGAAGCCGTGATAGGTAAAATGCGGTTCCCAGGTTTCGGTTTCGCCGCCCTTCAAGGTATATTCGTCGGTCTGGAAGTCGCCCGCTTTGACGAATTTATCGATGTATTCGCGGTCGACGTCGCCGGAGACCGGGCGGACCTGCTCGGCATAGACGATGCGGACGCGGGTCCCGGCCTCGCCCCGGACGGCGATGCGGCACCAGCCGGTCAGGTTGGCGCCGAAGTCGTACACCGTGGCCTCCGAGAAGAGGACGTGGCTGGAGACCGCCGGGATGACGGCCTGAATCCGGCAGGGTTCCAGTTCTTCTTGCGTAATGACGCCGCCGGGGGGATTGCACTGCACGGCGGGTTTCCACGTCGAATCGTCGAAACCGGGGGTGGCGAAACCGGCGGATTCGAGGCGGGCGTCATAGAATTCGCCGTTGCGGAGGGCGTCGAAGGTGATGGGGGAGTCGGCGGTTTTCCAGCTCGCGTCGCTTTTGGCGACAGTCTGGCCGTCGACGACCACGTCGCAGAGCAGCTTCGGCCAATCGCGCCAGTGGGCCTTGTCGAAACTCCAGACCTCCGGCGTATGGCAGTTGTACCAGCCGTTGCCGAGGAGGACGGCGATGGCGTTGCGCCCCGGCCGCAGGAGCCGGGCGATATCGTAGGCGATATAAGAGACGCGCCGGTCGAACTGGGTCACCACCGGGGCGAGGACGCGGTCGTCGACCTTCTCACCGTTGACATAGAGCTCATGCCAGCCGAGCCCGCAAAGGTAGGCGACCGCCTGCTGTGGTTTGTCGCTGCACTCAAAAGTTTTCCGCAGATACGGAGCCGCGCCGACCTCTTTCGCCGGAGCCCCCATAGGCTTCCCGACATTGATCCAGTACCCGCTCCACTTCCGTTCGATATTCATGCAAAACCTCTTGGTTGATTTTTGGATAGTACCTACTATACCTCCATTTTCTGTTTTTTCATCCTCAGATGCAAAAAATGAAAAAAGTTCTGCAAGGCGTTGACAAAACGTCGAACGGACTCTATATTTCTTTGACTATGAAATTTTCTCAAAACCTTCTCAAAGAATTCACCAGCTCGCTGCGGCACGGGACGGGCAAGGCTTTTGAAATTTTGACAAAGCACCCCGAGTTGCCGGTCGACGACCTGCTGATTGACGCCGCCCTCCATAATTACGACCTCGATCCGCAATCCAGCGGTTCCCATGCTTTTCAGGTGGGGGAGCTGCTGAAGCTGCGTCCAGACTACCCGGCGCTGATGCTCCGGATCGCCGAACGCTTCGCCGCCGAATTCGAATTTCAATCGCACGATGAGTTCAATTGGCGGTATTGGGATGTCGTCCAGCTCTACGATCTCCTGGCCCATCACCAGGCAACTCCGCGAATCACGGAAATCATCCGCAACCGCTTCGTCCGCAGGCATCGCTTGGAAACGAACGTCGGCCACGATTCGTTCATCGAAGCCGACGGAAGCGGCGGCTTGCTCCGGGTCGCGAAAACACTCGGGGCTTCACTGACTGCCGATCCGAATTTCCCCATCGAGGACTGGCTCTGGAGCGGCTTCCCGGAGCCCCCCGACCTCGATTGCCGGAAAATACTGGAGACCGAATCGGCAAACGCCGCCGATATCCAAGCCTTCTTTACTGCCTTCCGCGATTTTCAACAAAAAGAAGAAAATCACCCCCATAAGCCGTCCCCTCCCCCCGACCTGAAAATGGTCATAAGCTATTTGGAGCAAAAGAAAAGATGCAGCTTTTACCGAATTCAATTGACCAAAGCGGATCAAGCGAAGCTGCGGCAACGCTTAAAGCAGGAGACGAACGGGGAGAATCTCGCCACGATTTGCCATGTTCTCGCCAGAACCGGCGGCGTAACCCCGGCGATGATCCCCGTGTTGTCGGAGCTTTGTCACCACCGGTACGAGTGGGCTGCCGACAAAGCCATCATGGCGCTGAGTTCACTCACCGACAAACGGGTGCGCGAGATTGCCCTGAAAGAAATCCCGGCGGGCCCGGACGGCTGGAAATTCGTCGAGCTGCTGGAGAAAAACTGGCAGCCGGGCGATGAAAAGCTGTTCCTGAAAGTCTTCAATGCCTTACGCAGTCCGCATACACGCCATGCCGTAATCTGGTCGGCCTGGTCGGCACCGGAAGCGCCGGTTTCACTGCTCAAATATCTTTACTGGCGCAGTTCCTGCGGCAACTGCCGGGAAAAAATCGCCCGGCAGTTGGCGAAAAAGAACGGTGTCGATGAAGAGTTGCGCCGCTGCTTCCTCCATGACAGCCAGGAAGAAATCCGCGAAATCGGCCAAGCCCAACACTGAGAAAATTTCCTCTCTATTGAGGTAATTGCAAAATTCTATGTCTGATGTGGTTTAACGACGGTTCTCTCTGGGCCAGCCTGGCCCAGACCCTCCGGCGGGCTCCGCCCTGCACCCGCAAGGGCTACTGCCCTTGACCCCGGTAGAGGGTTGCGAGCGCGA
>JAVBRV010000410.1:0-11247 GCA_031547585.1 Victivallaceae bacterium | reverse complement strand
TCGCGCTCGCAACCCTCTACCGGGGTCAAGGGCAGTAGCCCTTGCGGGTGCAGGGCGGAGCCCGCCGGAGGGTCTGGGCCAGGCTGGCCCAGAGAGAACCGTCGTTAAACCACATCAGACATAGAATTTTGCAATTACCTCTCGGGAAGAAAAGGGGGGTCGCTCCTCCCCCCGAGTCCCACAGACCCCTGTCAGACTCGTTCGACGTCGAAGTTGTCGAGGATCAGACGGCGTACGTACTTTTGACGGAGAAGTTCGGCGTTGTGGATTTGGCCGGTGATGTTGGTGAGACGGATTTCGCCGAGTTCAGCGCCTTCGGCGCCGCAGAAGTTGAGGGGTTGTGCGGCGTTGACGATGGTGATGTTGTTGAAGGCGATGTGGTCGATGCTGCCGGTGCAGACTCCCTCTTCGACCTGGATGGCGATGGGTTTGGTCATGGTTTCGATGGAGATGTGGTCGAAGGAGATGTTGGTAACGGCGTGGGGGTCGCCGGGGGAGGCGGTCCATTCGCCTTTGGCGTAGCGGGCGGGGTTGTCGAAGAAGATGCCGACGTTGCGGCTGCGGATCACCAGGTTGCTGAAGCGGCAGTCGCGGACGGTTTCGTCGCAGGGGCAGCCGATGCGGATGCCCTGGCAGCTGCTTTCGAGGATGCAATTGGTGACGACCACGTCGCGGACGACGCAGGGGCGCTCCATATCGCGCCAGGCGCGTCCGGCGCGGACGACGAGGGCGTCGTCGCCGGTGGAGATGAAGCAGTCGCTGACGGAGAGGGCGCGTCCGCCCCAGAAGTGGATGCCGTCGTTATTGATCATGCGCGGGTCGCCGGTGATGCGGAGGCTGCGGATGTTGACTTCTTCGCATTCGATGAGCCAGATGCTCCATCCGGCGGCGTCGCGGTAGTGGGTTCCTTCGAGGAGGACGTTGCGGCAGCAGGCGAATTGGATGAGGCGCGGGCGTTCGCGGGGCGGTTTCTGGTAGAACCAGGTGCCTTCGGGGACGTTGGTGTCGTAGAAGGCGGGTCCGCTGCCGTCGATGACGCCGCGTCCGGTGACGGAGATATTTTCGGCTCCGGCGGCGGCGATGAGGGCGCGCGGGCTTTTCTCGGGGCGGCTGTCGCCGAAGGCGGCGGGGAGGGCGTCGTAATCCTCTTCGCGCGATCCGCCTTGCAGGACGGCTCCCGCCGGAATCCGGAGTTCGATATTGCTTTTGAGGTAGATGGTTCCGGTGGAGTGGACGCCGGGCAGCAGCACGACGGTGCCGCCCCCGCCGGCGGCGGCGCAGTCGATGGCGGGCTGGATCGGTTCATTCGGCTTGACGTGGAGAAGGTTCATAAAAGTTCCTTTAGTTCTTTATATATATACAGGATCCAAAAAACAATCAGGGTCGTTATCAAGAGATAGAGGCAGACGGTGAAAAAAAACAGGAGGTGGCAGAGAATGGGTCTGCCGAACGGCTTCAATTCATTTCCGTCGGCGTCCCGGCGATGAAGGTACGCGGCGAAGACGGAGAAGAGGCCGGAGACCGGCAGCACCAATCCCAGCGTCCCCAGATTCAGCGTCATGAGAACAGCCCCCCAGCCGTGCCACCCGAGGTAAAACTGCTCCGTGCCGGGGAAGAGGATCGCCAGCATCAGCGCCGTTGTGTGAGACCTTGGTTTTTGCTCTTGTCCGGTTTCCATTTTTCCCTTCGCCGAATGCCGGACTTGTCCGGCGGCTCCCACGGCATTTGATTGCCCAGAGGGGTGCTTCCTTCTCAACAAACGTTGCCCGCGAATTGCCAACGCGATATACGTATTGACCTTATTGGCCGGGCTGGGCGAGAGGGTATCTGGCTGGATAATGCTCACGGTTTCCGGCTGCGGCTCCGCGCGCTGGGCTCATAAAAAGGCAGGCGAAGCCGCCTTTTTATGGCAGCGCTCCGCCGGTCAGTATCTACTTGATGGGCCGCGTTTCGCTTGCCGAAAATTCTTTCGGCAAGCGACCAGCGCTGTCCGCGCGCTGGACTCGAGTCCCGGCTCGGCCGGGTGCGCACGACCGCTTTGCGGTCTATTTTTTTAAAGTTTTATTTTTTGTTGGAGATGGTGGGGATCTCGTCCCACGGGCGCCGGAAGCTCTTGGCATCATTCGTAAACACATTGTAATGAACAATGTGGCAGAACGCCGCCACCCCGTCACGCCAGCCGATCTTCTTCCCCTCATGGTAGCCGCGCGGATTGTAGCTGATCGGGACCTCCCAGATCTTCAACTTGCCCGAACGCGCCAGCTTCGCCGTCAACTCGACCTCGATGCCGAAACGCTGCGAAAACAACAGAAGATTCTGAATCACCTCGCGGCGGAACGCCTTGTAACAGGTCTCCATATCCGACAAGTGAATGTCGGAGAAAAAGTTCGAGAAAAACGTCAAGACCTTGTTCCCCATCTCATGACGGAAAAATCGCACCTGCCCCGGGCTCCCCATGAAACGCGAGCCGTACACCACATCCGCCTTCCCCTCAACCAGCGGCGTCAGCACAATCGGGTAATCGTCGGGCGTGTACTCGAAGTCGGCGTCCTGAACCATCACAAACGGCATCGTCGCCGCCATGAAGCCGCGAATCAACGCCGCCCCCTTGCCCTGGTTGACCTCCTGGTTGAGAAGCTTCACCCGGGGATTCCCGGCGTACGTTTGCAATTTTTCCCAGGTGGAGTCCTTCGACGCGTCGTTGACGACAATCAGTTCGCCGGTCTCGGGACGCGCCAGCACCCGTTCGATAATGTCGGCAATCGTCTTTTCTTCATTGTAAGCGGGCATCACCACGCTCAGACAGCCCTTGCAATCGTGCAACTCAGCCATGATCCGGCTCCTGTGGATTGAGCCGACTCCCAAAGTCATTCCGGCGGGTTTCATCGCCCTCGTCAAGGCTGAAACCGGGAGCAATTTCAGCGGTTACCCTCTGGGTAGCCGCTAAAATCTACCCGGCTTCATCCTTCGACGATGCCGATAAAACCCTCTCGAACTGACTTTGGTAATCGGCTCGGTTGGTTTCGTTTTTGAGAAGATACATCCGGAACCGGGCTTTTTCAACCGAAAACATCGAATCCTGCTTGAAATCAGGCCGTTTCCATGTTACTTTCTGTTCCGTTAAACAAAATTCGGAAGGGTATGGCATGGACGGAAAAACCGTATTGGTCACCGGCGGAGGGGGATTCCTCGGTTCGCACCTCTGCGAACGGCTGCTCGAACGCGGCATGGACGTCCTCTGCGTCGACAATTTCTACACCGGCAGCAAGCGGAACATCCGCCATCTACTCGACCATCCGCGGTTCGAACTGATCCGTCACGACATCACCTTCCCCCTGTACCTCGAAGTCGACGAGATCTACAACCTCGCCTGCCCCGCCTCGCCGGTCCACTACCAGCGCGACCCGGTGCAGACGGTGAAAACCTGCGTCCACGGCGCGATCAACCTCCTCGGTCTCGCCAAGCGGATCAAGGCGAAAATTCTCCAGGCCTCCACCAGCGAGGTCTACGGCGACCCCAACGTGCACCCCCAGGTCGAAGAGTATTGGGGCAACGTCAATCCGGTAGGGCTCCGCTCCTGCTACGACGAGGGCAAACGCTGCGCGGAAACGCTGTTTCACGCCTACTATCTTCAGTGCAAAGTGCCGGTGAAAATCGTCCGCATTTTCAACACTTACGGCCCCCGGATGCATCCCAATGACGGGCGGGTGGTCAGCACCTTCATCCTTCAGGCGCTGCGCAACGACCCCATCACCATCTACGGCGACGGCAGCCAGACCCGCAGCTTCTGCTACCGCGACGACCTGGTCGAAGGACTGATCCGGATGATGGGGACGCCGGACGAAATCACCGGCCCCGTCAACCTCGGCAACACCGGGGAATTCACCATTCTCGAGCTGGCCGAACAGGTGATCAAGCTCTCCGGCTCCAAATCGCGGATCATCCGCGAACCCCTGCCGTCGGACGACCCGAAACAGCGTCGCCCCGACACCACCAAGGCCAAACAGCTTCTCGACTGGGAAGCCACGACTCCTCTCCGCGAAGGTCTCCAGAGGACCATTGAATATTTCGACAACCTGCTCCGGGAAGAACCGGAGTTCTGCAAACGGAAGTGAACCACAACATGATTAAAAAAATTCTCTGCATCGGAGCCGGCTATGTCGGCAGCCCGACCATGGCCGTTATCGCCGATCATTGCCCGCAATATCAGGTGACGGTGGTCGACATCAACCACGACCGGATCGCCCGCTGGAATTCGGCGGAACTGCCCATCTACGAACCCGGCCTCGAAGAGGTGGTGATGCGCTGCCGCGGCCGCAACCTCTTCTTCTCGACCGACATTCCGCACGCCATCCGCGAGGCGGACGTCATCTTCGTCAGCGTCAATACGCCGACCAAGACCTTCGGCTCCGGCGCGGGCATGGCGGCGGACCTTCAGTACCTCGAGAAAACCGCCCGCTCAATCGTCGAACACGCCGAGAGCGACAAGATCGTGGTGGAGAAAAGCACCCTCCCCGTGCGCACCGCCCAGGCGATGAGCCGGATTCTCGCTTCGAACAGCAAGGACCTCAAGTTCCAGATCATTTCGAACCCCGAATTCCTGGCCGAAGGGACGGCGATCGCCGACCTCGAGAGTCCGGACCGGGTGCTGATCGGCGGGCTGGAGACGCCCGAAGGCCGCCTGGCGATCGAAACGGTCGCCTCCATCTACGCCAACTGGGTGCCGCGCGAACGGATCATCACCACAAACCTCTGGAGCAGCGAGCTGACGAAACTGGTGTCGAACGCGCTCCTCGCCCAGCGGGTGTCGTCGGTCAACAGCATTTCGGCGCTGTGCGAGAAGACCGAGGCGAACATCAATGAAGTGGCCCACGCCGCCGGACGCGACAGCCGGATCGGCGCGAAGTTCCTCAAGGCGGGGATCGGCTTCGGCGGCTCCTGCTTCAAGAAGGACATTCTGAACCTGGTCTACCTCTGCCACTTCTACGGACTCCCCGAGGTCGCCGAATACTGGGAGCAGGTGGTGAAGATGAATGACTTCCAGGCGCGGCGGTTCGTCAAGAACATGCTCGACTCGATGTTCAACACCGTGGCTGACAAGCGGATCGCCATTCTCGGCTTCGCCTTCAAGGCGGATACCGGCGACACCCGCGAATCCCCCGCCATCGCAGTGTCGCGGATGCTGCTCGAAGAGCACGCGCACCTGTCGATTCACGACCCCAAGGCGCTGGAGAACGCCCGGCTCGACCTCGCCGATATCGAAACGGGGGTCGAATATGCCGAAGACCCCTACCAGGCGGTCGCGGGGGCGCATGCCGTCGCCGTGCTGACGGATTGGAAGTGCTTCCGCGATCTCGATTTCCAGCGGATTTACGATTCGATGCAGAAACCGGCTTTCCTCTTCGACGGCCGCAATCTCTTAGATCACCGCAAGCTCTTCGAGATCGGCTTCAACGTCTATCCGATCGGGGAAAAACCGCTGACCCATTTCTAACCGGGGTGCGTTTTTGAGCAAAATTCTGCTGCCGGTCGTGGCGCTGCTGATTCTGGCAGGCTGCGGCCACCCGATTTCAAAGGAGCTGGCCGTGCTGGGTTTTCAGGTTGAAACGGGTGAGAAAAGCTGTACGCTGACGGGCAAAGGGGGGAAGTTCACCTTTCGCCCCGGCAGCCGGGCGGCCGACTTCAACGGCACGCTGGTTCACCTGACGAGCGAGGCGTTTCTGGATGGAAGCGGCCGCTACGCCATGGTTGAATTGGACATCCGGAAGGTGCTGCTGCCGTTGATGGAGCGCGAGACGCATCCGGTGAAGACGGTGCTGCTGGATCCGGGTCATGGCGGACGTGATTTCGGCACGGTGGGCAAGGTCCGGCGGGAGAAGGATTTGAATCTGGAACTCGCCAAGACGGTGAAGCGGGCGCTGGAGAAACGCGGTTTCACGGCGCTTCTGACCCGTGAGGACGACCGTTACCTGACCTTGGAGGAGCGGGCTGCCGAGAGTGCCAGGCGGGGGGCGGATCTGTTTATTTCGATTCACCACAATGCTTCCGCGAGCGGCAATGCCGGGACGCGGGGGGTGGAGACGTATGCGCTGACGCCGGCGGGGGCGGTGAGTACGGCGGATAAGCCGGATCCGGCGGCGAATCTGTCGGAGCGCCCGGGGAACCGTTTCGATGCGGCGGGGTTATGCCTGGCGTACTTGATTCAGACGGGGATGCGGAAGGCGGCGGATTCGCCGGATCGCGGGGTGCGTTTTGCGCGCTTCCGGGTGCTGACGCTGGCGGAGTGCCCGGCGGTATTGGTGGAGGCGGGGTTCGTGTCGAACGCGGAAGAGGAGATGGCGGCGGGGACGGAAGCGAGACAGAAGGCCGTAGCCGAAGCCATAGCCGAAGCTGTAAAAAAAATAAATTTAAAAAAATAGACCGCGAAGCGGTCGTGCGCCCCCGGCCGAGCCGGGACGCAGTCCAGCGCGCGGGCCGAACGTCGGCCTCGGGGTACGGCGCTGTTGGCGCCGCGCCGCTCGTTGGCGGCGTTCTCCAAACCACGTTTCTGGCTCTAGCAAACTAGCGCGGTAGGCGCCGCGGAGTGAATGTGAGGGTACTCGTTTGCGGCAGCAAACGAGCAAGGAGCAAATGCGACGCAGCCGAACGTAACGCAGCGAAGGCCCCGCCGTTTGAGGGCGCCCCAAAGGGGCGATAAGGTCGCGCTAGCGACCGCTACGATCCGAGATCGGGGTCGCCCTGTAACATCACGTCTCTGCCCACGGGCGGGGGTGGTTACAGGAGGGGAGTAAGGCCCCTCCTGATTCCCACGGCACAAGCACGTATATCGTGTCGGCAACTCGCCAGCAACGTATGTTGAGAAGGCAACGCAACCGCCTGAGCGGTTAAATGTCGTGGGAGCTGCCGGACAAGTCCGACAGTCGGCGAGGGGATTGACAACCGTTTTTCGCCCGGGAGGGGGCGGCCATGAATTTTCTTCAGCGCAGACTTTTATTCGACCGTGACGACTACCGGTTGCTCGCCTCAATGGCGGACAACGCCGAGTCGCGGCAGTTTGCGCCGGAGCTCCACCCCCGGGGCATTCTGGAACTGTCGGAACCCCAGGCGCTGCGGATTCTCCGCTATACCGGCAAACTGATCGACGTTCTCGACAGCAGCCAGGAGGCGGTGGACCGGCGGTTGGGCGCGCTTCAGGCTTTGCGCGACGAATTGATGGAGGGGCTGAACGTCCCCATGACCTACAATACGGCGCGGGCGGTGCTTCAGATCGCCAAGGAGCTGCTGCGCTGCGGGGAGGATCCGCTGCGGCGGCTGCGGCTGGCGCACGATCTGCGGAGCGCGCTGCTCGGGAACCCGCTGTTTATCCGTAAGGTGCTGCGGCGCTACCGGTTGATCGAAATGCCGGAGGATTGGATTCCCGTCACCTTCGACCAGCACGTCCACGACGCCAACACCAAGGGGCGCAAGTCGCCGTCGCACCTTCTGCTCGACGCCTGGATCAAGGGCATCGTCAAAATCCAGGTGGTCTATTACAACTTCGTGCCGCCGGAAGCGGCGGAGGAGCTGCTGCGGGCGGCGGCGATTTTGAAGATCGACGTGCGGATCGGGGTGGAGTTCCGCTCGGTGTTCCGGGGGCGGTTCGTGGAACTGATCTGGGCGCCGCGCGGTTTCTCAGGCGCGGCGGACTACCTCAAATTCCTGCGGCGTCCGAAGACGGAGGAGTTTACCCAGAAGTGCATGAAGGCGGCCGACTTCCGCCGCCGGATGGTGCTGCAGCTCCTGGAGGACTTCAACCGCCGGGGCCGCCTGACCCTGAACCACGATTATCAGGTTGAACTCGACCCGATTCCGGAGCGGGCCTTCCTGGCCTCGATCCGCTACGGTCAGCCGTCGCTGGAGCACATCGGCGCGCTGCTGCTTCAGGAGCTGCGCTCCGAGCTGAATCGCGAATTGAAGCACGCCAAAAAGAAGCGCGAACGCGAAATCCGCACCCATCTCGAAGCGGCGAACGAAGACCTTCTATTGGTGAAATACCTCGACCTCGCCCAGTGGGAACTGCCGCCCGACAAGCAGAAAGAGATGCCCGAAATCAACCGCTGGAGCCCGGAGGAGCTGTGCAACGAACTGCATAAGGTCGCCTCGGGCTTCCGGATGACGCTCAATCTCTCGCACCTTCAGCTGGAAGACGTGATCGAGATCCTCTACGACTGCCGGGGGGACATCACCACGCTGGAGATCTTCAACCTGAAAGACAGCATCTCCGCGCCGCGCATCGACGACGGCGTCATCAACCAGCTGCGGCACGCGCTGAACGCCGGCAACGTGGTGCAGCTGAAGAACCTGATCCGCCAGGCGATCAACCGGCTCAAAGTGGCGAATCCGCCGGATCGCGACCACCGGCTGGATAAACTGAACCGCATCCTCCACGACCTGCCCGCTTTCTTCTCGTTCTACACCCGCGCGCCCTTGTCGGTTTCGCTCGGCAGCGATTCGACGGGGCGGCCCTCGCCGCGCGGCTCGCACGGCATGGGGTTCGTGGTGATCGACAGCCTCGGGAACAACGTCCGCCGCCAATTCCGGCTGGGACGGCTGCCGGAGCAGTTCCGGCTGCCGATCTATTCGGAAGTCTACCGGACGCTCAGCTATCTGCCGCGGCGCCTGCGCGGCGCCTGGGGCCAGATCCGGTCGCGCTTCGGCTTCGGCCACACGGTGAAGGTCGATTTCGTCTGCCCGGACCCCGCCCGGGAAGTCGGCATTCCGGAGGCGGATGGCAACCTCGCCAGCCTCGGCCGCTTCTTCCTCCCCGGGCAGGGCATGATGCTGCTGCGCCCGGCCGAGTCGGCGGGGGAGCTCTGGCACTACTTCAACAGCAATTTCAAGATCGTGCTGAAAATTCTGGCCGGCTTTCTCGCCGCCTTCCTGACCTTCCGGGTGACCGCCTCATGGTGGGTCCTGGTCTATTTCGGGGCGGTGATCTGGCTCGGCGTCACGGCGATCCGCAACATCATCCAGTCGGTGGCGGCGGGGGGCGGCTTCCGCAACTCGCGGCTGCGCAAGTGGAACGACTTCATCTCCTGGCAGCGGGTGGCCGATTCACTCTTCTATACCGGGCTCTCGGTGCCGCTGTTGGAGCTGGTGGTGAAGCAGATGATTCTGCAGAACGGACTGGGCCTCACCGCCGAAAAAAATCCGCTTCTGGTCTTTTCGGGGATCGCGCTGGCCAACGGTTTCTACATTTCCGGCCACAACCTCCTGCGCGCCTTCCCGAAGTCGGCGGTCTGGGGGAACTGGCTGCGGGCGCCGCTGTCGATCCCCCTCGCGCTCTTCTACCACTCGCTCTTCCACGGGCTCCTGTTGGCGATCGGGGTTCCGGGGGTGGAGAGCATTCTCCAGCAGTGGGCGACCATCCTCTCGAAGCTGGCCAGCGACACCATCGGCGGCATCATTGAAGCCACCGCCGACCGGTCGCGCAACCTCGCCGCCCGCTATTCCGACTTCCGGACCAAAATCCGCGAGCTCTTCATCCTGACCTCGGAGGTGGAGCTGCTGGTTCCCGACAAGACCTTGCAGGATCTCCTCCGCAACAAGCAGTCGGTGGCCCGGATCTCCGGCCTGAAGCGCACCGACCTCCTCACCCGCTTTTCGGTCAACGCGCTCGACTGCCTCTACATCCGCATGCGCCAGCCGCAGGCCGCCGCCGCGCTGAAGGAGGTCATGGCCCACCTCTCCGACGAAGAACGGCTGCTCTTCGTCAAAACCCAGGAGGTGCTCCTGCGTGAAAAAGCGATCAGCAAGCTCTTCCTCAACAACCTGGTGGGTCCGAACTTCTCGAAGGCGCTGGCCTTCTACCTTCACGGCCACGCCGACTACCTGAAAGAGATCGCCCGCTTCACGCCGGGCGAACACACCTCCTCCGACTGGTACTCCCGCCTCAAGAACGTCTTCGAGAATCCGAATTGATCTCATGCATTAATTTCGAAGAGATCATCAGCGCGCGCGGAAGGTGGAAGAAGGTCTTCCACTTGCCGCCCTTCATCAGCGAAGTCGGCTCTCCGCGCCGGTTGAGGTAGGCGTACCACTCGCCGTATTCGGGGTCGGGGAAGTGACTCCAACTCCACTCGTCCAGCCGGTGGAACCAGTCGAGAAACTCCGGTTCGCCGCCCGATTTATACGCGTACAGCGTCGCAATCAGCGCCTCGTTATGCACCCACCAGAGCTTCATATCATGCTGCAGCTCGATGTGCGGCTTCCCCAGCGCGTCCATGAAGTAGAAGATGCCGCCGTGTTCGGAGTCCCAGCCGAACTTCAGCGTGGCGAGGATAATCCGCCGGATCTCCGCCTCCCGCCCCGGATCGCCGCCGCGCCTCTCCAACGCATTCAGCAAAAACCACATCGCCTCCAGCACATGCCCCGGATTCAGCATCCGCCCCGCCGCGCTCTCCAAGTCCGGAGTCCCATCCGGAAGCACGTTCTCAAACACCAACCCCCGCTCCGGACGCCAGAAGCGCGTCAAAACCAGGTCGAGCGCCCGGTCCAGCTCCCCCCGGTAGTCGTCCGAACCCAGGCAATCATCCAGCAGCAACCCCAGATTCGCCAGCATCATGTAAAATCCCAGCGAAAGATAGGACTGCTTCCCCGGCAACCCCTTGTTCCATTGCCCCGCCGGATTCCCCGACTCGATCCGCGCCAGATAACTCCCCATCGCCTCCCGCGCCGCCCGCCGGTACTCCTCATTCCCCGTCGCCTTGTACAGCACCGCGCAACCCATCGCCGCAAAACAATCCGAATACACACTGTACGGAGCCATCGCCGGCTCCCCACGCCGGTTCAACGCAAAATAATACCACCCCCGCTCATCCCGTCCATGTCGGTACAAAAACTCAAATCCCCTCTCCGCAATCTCCAGAAACTCCCCCCGCCGAAAACGCGGGTCCAAATACAGTTCCCCAAACATATACACAATACGCCACTGCATCCACATGTATTTCGTCGTGTCATACACCGAACCATCACGATCCAAACTCGTGAAAAATCCGCCGCACTCCCGGTCAATACAGTTGTTCATCCAGAACGGAATCACCCGCTCCCTCAACTCATCTTCGTAACGCGTTATCGTCTCGGTAAACATATCAGCTCCTTGCATTATTCGATTTATGGCCCATACCAGCTTTGGCTAAATGACGTTTTCTTTCTGGGGCAATCTGCCCCAGACCCCCGACCAGGGCGCTGCCCTGGACCCGCAAGGGG
>JAVBRV010000391.1:0-24186 GCA_031547585.1 Victivallaceae bacterium | reverse complement strand
CTGGGTATCGGCCGTGACCGCGGCGATCGGGAGACGGGTAAAACCTTCCTGCCGGATCAATTTGACCAGCTCGGTGCCGTTGATTTCCGGCATCCACAAGTCGGTCAGGACCATATCGTAGTTGGGGTCTTTTCGCAAAATCGCCATCGCTTCCGCCCCCGTTTCGGCCAGGGTGCTCTCCACATTCAGCAGCTTCAGCATGGCGCCCAGCACCTTGAGGTTGAGCGCCACGTCGTCGACCACCAGCATCCGCATCTTCTTGCCGCCGGTGCAATCGGCGAGCACGGGACGCACCGGCCGGTCGCCCGGCTCCGGCATGGCTTCGTATTTGATCTTGTCCAGGCGGATGGTAAAGGTACTGCCCTGCCCGAGCACGCTGTCCAGCCGGATGTCGCCGCCCATTTTATCCAGGAGGCGCTTGGAGATGGTCAAACCCAGCCCCGAGCCTTCATACATCCACTTGCCGCGGATGATGGAGTCGTGCATGAATGGCTCAAAAATACGATCCTGATTTTCCGGCGATATGCCGATGCCGGTGTCGGAGACGCTGATGGTCAAGGTGCCGAACTCGTCATCATCCGGCGCAAAGCTGCCCTTGATGCCGACCTGCCCCTCCGAGGTGAACTTCATGGCGTTGCCGAGCAGATTGAGCAGAATCTGGCGCAGCCGCAAGTTATCCACATAGAGCATATGTTGGATTCCCGCGGCGTCGGCCACCAGCCCGATCTTCTTATCCCGGGCTTTCAGCTTGAAGATATCCGCCACCCGCTTAATCAGCTCGGCCACATCGTTTCTGGCCGGGGCGATGAGCGTCTGATTGGCTTCGAGGTTGGAGAGATCGAGGACGTCATTGATCAGGTTCAGCAGCGCCGTCCCGGCGAAATTGATGGACTTCAGATAGTCCAGCTGCGTCGCTTCATCGATGTCGCCGTTCTGCAGCAGCTCGGTGAAGCCGATAACCGCGTTCAAAGGAGTCCGCAGCTCGTGGCTGACCGTGGCCAGGAAGTAGCTTTTGGCATGATTGGCCGCCTGGGCCAGCTCCATGGCCGCCCTCAGTTCTTCTTTCTGCCGCGTCACTTCGGTGACGTCGAGATCGATGCTGAGGACGTACTGCATCTCGCCGTTGCGGTCGAAAATCGGCTGCGCGGTTGAAATCAACCGCTTCTCCCCGAAGGAAAATTCCTTGCGGGCCGGCTGCCGGGTTCGCATGGTCTCCTGCACCGAGCAGAATTCCGGCGGGGCCCCGAACTTGCAGACCGTGTCGTAGCAGTGGGTCCCGAGCAGTTTCTCCAGTCCCATGTCGACATTGATTTTTTTCGTCGGATTGGCGGCGAGGACATGATAATCGAGGTCAACGAGGAGAATCGGCACGGAAATATTATCCATGATCTGCTTTTGCAGCGAGACGCTTTCCAGCAGCTCCTCGCGCTGCCGGGTCCGCTCGTAGGCCAACCGGTAGAGATTGCAAAAGCTGCGGACCGTATGAATAACGGAGTGGGTGAACTCCATTTCCCGCTGATAGTACTCCAGCCCGATAAAGCCGTACAGCCAGTTCCCGATCTTGATGCCATGAACAAAGCGCGATTGAATTCCCGGCAGATCGCCGATGGTCAACGACTGGCCGGCAAGCAAAGCGTCATGATAGCCGGCGAAACTGCCGGTATCGACTCCCCCCGCCGCGGGATGGCCCCGAAAAAAGCGGTTCACCGGGTGGGAAAGGTCTTCACTCTCATATTGATACACATAACAATAATCCGCGCCGGTACTCTCGCCGATGATGCGCAGCATTTCACGGGCGACGGAAGCAAAATCTTCCTCCAGCGTAACGGTTTCGAGCAGCTGATTGACGACCTCTTCGCTCTTGAAGCAGTCGTTCATCACGCTCTTTGCATTCGCGGATTTTTGTTTTTGCGTATCCATCAGTATCATCCCACCAGAAAATACCCTACAAAGCCAATATGCTTTAAAGATATCACTATTCAGATAATTTTCCAGAATAAATCAAAAAAATAACGCCAATAAAACAAAGGTATTGGCGTTACATGTCAGAATGCGAAACGATCAGCAGCCGTTCAGGGCCTGGTCGAAGTCGGCTTTGATGTCCTCGATGTTCTCGAGGCCGACGGTGACGCGGATCATATCCGGGGAGACGCCCGCCGCTTCCAGCTCGGCGTCGCCCAGCTGCCGGTGGGTCATGCTGGCCGGATGCAGCACCCCCGTGCGCGTGTCGGAGACATGCACCACGATCGCCGCCAGCTTCAAGGCGTTCATCACCTTTTCGCCCGCCGCCTTGCCGCCCTTGACCCCGAAACAGAGGACTCCGGAAGCACCGAGCGGGAGGTATTTCTTCGCCGCCGCGCGCTCAGGCGAGGAGTCGAGTCCGGGGTAGTTCACCCAGCCCACCTTCGGATGCTTTTCGAGGAATTTCGCCAACGCCAGCGCGTTTTCGGAATGGCGCTCCATCCGCAGATGCAAGGTCTCCATGCCGAGATTGATCAGGTAGGCGTTGAAGGGCTGGAGCGTCGTCCCCAGGTCGCGCAGCAGCTGAACCCGCATCTTCACCGAGTAGGGAGAATCCGGAAATGCTTCGGTATAAACGAGTCCGTGATAGGTGGGGTCCGGCTCGGTGAAGCCGGGGAAACGCCCGCTCTTCTTCCAGTCGAAGCCCCCCTTCTCCACCACCACGCCGCCCAGCGCCTGCGCGTGGCCGTCGAGATATTTCGTCGCCGAATGGGTCACGAAGTCGGCCCCGAATTCAAAGGGCCGGCAGAGGAAGGGCGTCGGGAAGGTGTTGTCGACAATGAGAGGAATGCCGACCTTGTGCGCCGCTTCGGCAAAGCGTTCGATATCAAGCACGATGAGCGCCGGATTCGCCAGCGTTTCGGCGAACAGCGCCTTGGTGTTCGGGCGGATTTCGGCCGCGATCTCCGCCGACGTCGCCGTGGGGGCGATGAAGGTGACTTCGATGCCGATCTTGCGGAGCGTACTCGAAAACAAGGTGAACGTGCCGCCATACAGGCTCGACACCGCCAGCACGTGGTCCCCTGCCCCGGCGATATTGAGGAGCGCCATGGTGTTGGCGGTCTGGCCGGTGCCGCAGCCGACGGCGGCCACACCGCCCTCCAATTCGGCGATCTTCTTCTCGAAGGCGTCGACGGTGGGGTTGGCGAGGCGCGAATAGAAGAAGCCGGGGGCTTTCAGGTCGAAGAGATCGGCCACGCTCTGCGCGTCGTCGTATTTGAAAGTCGTGCTCTGATACAAGGGGAGTACCCGCGGTTCGCCGTTGCCGGGGGTGTATCCGGATTGGATGGTTTTGGTTTCGATATGCCAATTCTTTTTCATACTGCGGCCTCCTTCGTAAATTATACAGAATCCGTTCAATATAGCCGTTTGAAATGGTTTTGCAAGTTTCGGCGGTTGCTTTTTATCGGAATCGGGTGTATTGTAATAACTGCCGCAAGTCGAAAAGCGGGAAAGAGAGCCATGGAAGAAAATATCGAAAAAATCGTACAGATCGGCAACGTCCGGGGGCTGCATGCCCGCCCGGCGGCGGAGCTTGGCAAAATTGCCTCCGGCTTCAACGCCCGGATCACCCTTGAAAAGCCCGGTCAACCCGCCGGAGCCGCCGACTGCCGCAGCATTATGGGCCTCCTGATGCTCGCCGCGCCCAAGAATTCGGAACTTCTGCTGAAGGCCGAAGGTCCGGACGCCGTCCGGGCCGTCGAACAGATCATCCGCTATTTCGCCTCCAATTTCGACGAGGAGTAAAGAAACACCCCGGCTATGGCACACCCCTCACAAACCATTCAGGCCATCGCCGCCTCGCCGGGAATCGCCATCGGGCGGGTCAAGCGGGTCTACGGTCACGGGCGGCTGATCGAGCCGCAGGTTCTGACGGTTGAGTCGGAAGAAGCCGAGGCCGAGATTGAGCGCTTCCACAACGCCCAGAAGAAAACCAGCCGGGATTTGGGCGAGCTTCAGGAGCAGATCCGCAATAAGCTGAACGCGCACGACGCCGATATCTTCAATGCGCACATTCTTCTCGTTGAAGACAAGATGCTGACGGGGGAAGTCGAAAAGCGAATCCGCAACGATCACTTTTCCGCCGAAAACGCCGTCTATGCCACCGCCGAAGAGTTCGCCCGCGCCCTCAGCGCCGTTAAGGATGAGTATCTGCGCGAGCGCGCGGCCGACGTGCGCGACGTCGCCATCCGCATCCAGGAGAATCTCTCCGACACCAAGATCGCCATCGGTCTAGACGACCGCCGGATCATTATCGCCGACAATCTCACGCCCTCCGAAACCGCCCGGCTCGACCCCGGCAAGACGCTCGGATTCGCCGTCGAAGCCGGCAGCGTCACCAGCCATACCGCCATCCTGGCCCGGTCGATGAAGCTGCCGGCGGTGGTGGGGATTCCGCCGGAACTGCCGAAACTCCTGACCGCCGACGATAAAGTCATTATCGACGGCTATTCCGGGAAGCTGATCGTCAATCCGGACGCCCGCACCGAGGAGACCTACCGGCTGAAGGCCGAAGCCGCCGGCGCGCTCTACGACAAGCTGGCCGCCGAAAGCAGCCTCCAGCCCGAAACCACCGACGGCTTCCTGATTCCTCTGGCCGCCAACATTGAATCGGTGGAAGCCATCGCCGACATCCGGCAGGCCGGGGCCAGCGGCGTCGGGCTCTTCCGCACAGAATTCCTGTTCATGAACCGGACGACGCTCCCCGATGAAGAGGAGCAGTTCGAGGTATACAAGAAGTTCCTGATCTCCTGCGAAGATCAGCCGGTCATCATCCGCACGCTCGACGTCGGCGGCGACAAATTCAACACCGGCGTCTATCACTCGTTCGAGGCGAATCCCTTCCTCGGCTTGCGGGGGATCCGCATTTGCCTCCGGGAACGGCGCGATATTTTCAACGTCCAGCTCCGGGCCCTGCTCCGGGCCGGGGTGTACGGCAAGCTCCGGGTGATGCTGCCGATGATCTCCTGTCTTCAGGAGGTCGAAGAGGTGCGTCAGATCGTCGTCGAACTTCAGCAGCAGCTTGCCCATGAAGGCAAAGAGTATGTCTCCCGGCTGTCGCTCGGCGTGATGGTCGAAACCCCCGCCGCGGCGCTGAACGCCGAACGGCTCGCCCCACTGGTGGATTTTTTCAGCATCGGCACCAATGACCTGGTGCAGTACACCATGGCGATCGACCGCGGCAACGAACGCGTGGCCTACCTCTATCGCCCCATGCACCCGGCGATTCTGGAGCTGATCCGGCGCTGCGCCATAGCGGCGCGCAAGCACAACATCTGGGTCAGCGTCTGCGGACAGGCCGCCGCGGATATTCAGATGGTCCCCCTTCTGGTGGGCCTCGGGGTCCACGAACTCAGTATGGAGCCGCACTCGATCGCGCTGGTGCGCCGGGTGATCCGCGGGCTCTCGATGTACGAAGCGGAAAAAGCGGCGCGCGAAGCACTTCAATGCGGAACCGCCGATGAAGTCAAGGCGATCAGCGAAGCACTGGTTTCCCGGTGCGCGCCCGAAATCGCCGAATTGTAAATAAGGAATCCTCCCATGTGTGGAATTATCGGATATACCGGTCCGAAACCGGCGACGCCCATTTTGATCGAAGGCTTGAAACGTCTGGAGTATCGCGGCTACGACTCTGCGGGGTTCGCGGTCTCCGCGGGCGACCGGCTGCTGACCCGCAAAGAGGTCGGCAAGGTGCGCCGCCTGGAAGCCCTGATCGAGAAAGAGGACGAATTGCGCACCCTCACGGGCTGCGGCGTGGCGCACACCCGCTGGGCCACCCACGGCGCGCCGACCACGGTGAACGCGCATCCGCACCTCGATGAAGAGAACCGCTTTGCGGTGGTCCATAACGGCATCATCGAAAACTTCAACGAGCTTAAAAAACACCTGACCGGCAAAGGCTACTGCTTCCGCTCGCAGACCGACAGCGAAGTCTTGGCCTACCTGATCGCCGACGGCTACGAAGGCGATCTGCTGGCGGCGGTCGCGGCCGCGCTGGAACAGGTGACGGGGACCTACGGCATCGCCGTGATCTCCAGCCTCCACCCCGGCCGGATCGTGGTGGCCCGCAAGGGCAGCCCCATCGTGATCGGTCTCGGCGAAGGGGAAAACCTGGTCGCCAGCGATATCTCCGCCCTCCTCGCCCACACCCGGCAGGTGATCTACCTCGACGACGGCGACATCGCCATGCTGACGCCCGACAAGGTCGAGTTGCGGAACATTAAAAACGTCCCCGTCGAACGGGAGATCGCCAAGATCGACTGGGATGCCGGACAGGCCGAAAAAGGCAACTACCCCCATTTCATGCTGAAGGAAATTTTCGAACAGCCCGAAACCATCGAGAACGCCATCCGCGGCCGCCTCGATTTCGAGATGGGAACCGCCATCCTGAACGGCATGAACCTCACCCCCCGCGAACTGGCCCTCATCAACCGGATCGTCATCGCCGGCTGCGGCAGCAGCCTTCACGCCGGCATGGTGGGCGAATACTACTTCGAAGACATCTCCGGCATCTCCACCTCGGTCGAGCAAGCCGCCGAATTCCGCTACCGCAACCCCATTATCGAACCCAATACGCTGGTGATTCCGATCAGCCAGTCAGGTGAGACCGCCGATACGCTCGCCGCCGTGCGCGAAGCGACGGCCAAGGGGGCGCTGATTACGGCGCTCTGCAACGTGGTGGGGTCGACCATCGCCCGCGAATCCGGGCGGGGCGTCTACCTCCACGCGGGGCCGGAGATCAGCGTGGCGTCGACCAAGGCCTTCACCAGCCAGGTGGCGGTGCTCTTGCTCTTCGCGCTGCTTCTCGGGCGCAACCGGCGGCTCAGCCGCTCCGAAGGGGAAGAGCTGGCGCGCGAAATCGAACGGGTTCCGGAATTGATCCGCGACGTGCTCGGCCGCGCCCCGCAGATCAAGGAGATAGCGGAGCGCTACGCCGAATTCCAGGACTTCTTCTACATCGGGCGCGGCAGCCTCTACCCCACCGCGCTCGAAGGCGCGCTGAAGCTGAAGGAGATCAGCTACATCCACGCTTCCGGCTACCACGCGGCCGAGCTGAAGCACGGCCCCATTTCGCTCTTGGATGAACGCCACCCGGTACTGGCTCTGGCCAACGACATTCCGGGCAAGGATAAGATTCTGGGGAACATCCAGGAGTGTCGCGCCCGCAAGTCGCCGGTGGTCGCCGTGGTCACCCGGGGGGACGACGCCGTCGCCCAGCTGACGCGCGACATCATCGAGGTGCCGCCCTGTTCGCGTTTCATCGCCCCTTTGCCGACCACGGTGGCACTGCAACTTTTCGCCTACTACATTGCGGCGGCCCGCGGTTGTGAAATCGACCAGCCGCGCAATCTTGCCAAAAGCGTAACCGTCGAGTAAAACCATGCTGCGTTTCATCTACAATCTTTTTCTGCCTGTCGGATTTCTCTTTTTCATTCCCGGACTCTGGTTCAAGTACCGCAACCGGGGCGGCTACAAGGCGACCTTCGGGGAGCGCTTCGGGCACTTCAAGCCGGAGCGCCTCAAGGAGCTGGCCGACTATCACGGCGCGGTCTGGATTCATGCCGTCAGCGTCGGCGAAGCGGTGGTCGCCCTCAACATGCTGAAGCAGTGGCAGGCGCTCGAACCGCAGCGCAAGTTCGTCATCTCGACCACCACCACCACCGGCCAGGAGCTGGTGCGCAACCAGTTGCCCCCCAACACCGCCGCCATTTTCGCCCCGATCGACTTCATCTGGATGGTCCGGAAGGCGCTGAAGGCGGTCCGTCCGTCGCTCCTCGTGATCTTCGAAACGGAAATCTGGCCGAACCTGGTGTGGGAGACCCGCCGGAGCGGCGTCCCGGTGTCGCTGGTCAACGGCCGGATGAGCGACCGTTCGGCCCGCGGCTACCGGCGGGCGCGGATCTTCTTCGGCCCCCTGCTCCGGCGTTTCAACCTGATTTCGGTGCAGACCGAGGCGGATGCGGAGCGCTATAAAACAGTCTCCCCCCGGGCGAACGTCATCACCACCGGCAACCTGAAATTCGACCAGTCGGTTCCCGCGGAGCTGCCCGACCCGGAATATGCGAAGTACTTCGGCCCCGGCAAGTTCGACATCATTCTCGGCGCCAGCACCCATGCCGGCGAGGAGGCGCTGATCGCCGAAACCTGCAAAGAATTGCTGCCGGAATTCCCGCAGCTCCGCCTGGTCCTGGTCCCCCGGCACGCCGAGCGCGGGAACGACATCGCGGAGATTCTGCGCCGCCTGGGCCTCTCCTTCGTCCGCCGCAGCACCCGGGAGTTCCCGGAGGCGCCGGTTCAGGCGCTGCTGGCCGACACCACCGGCGAGATGCTCCGGCTGATGAGCCGGGCCGACATCGTCATCATGGGGAAGAGCCTCGCCGGGCACGACGAAGGGCATAACCTCATCGAACCGGCCCTCCTCAACAAACCGATCGTTACGGGGCATGTGCTCCGGAACTTCCGTTTTATCCAGAAGGTGCTGCTGCAGGGGCATGCCCTGGTATCGGTCATCAGTGACTCGGAGCTGAAGGATCAGCTCCGGAAGCTGCTGGCCGACCGGGCGCTCCGCGAGGAGCTGGGCCGACGCGCCGGAGACACCATCCGCCGCCACGCCGGAGCCACCGGACGCACCATTCGCGCCCTTCAGAAATTGCTTACCACCGAGTAATCCCCAGGAGATCGTTATGGACCGCATTACCCAGCCGGCCCTTGCCCGGGCCGGCATCGTCACACCCCAGATGGCGCACGTCGCCGAAGCCGAACGTCTCGACCCGGAAGTGATCCGGGCGGGCGTCGCCGCCGGCAGCATCGTCATCCCGGCCAACATCAACCACCGGAACCTGGTTCCGATGGGCATCGGCCGCGCGCTCAAAACCAAGATCAACGCCAACATCGGCAACTCCGCCCTCGCCAGCTGCCCGAAGCAGGAGCTGGAGAAGCTCGGGAACGCCATCAAATACGGCGCCGATACGGTCATGGACCTCAGCACCGGCGGCAATATCGGCGGCATCCGCGCCTCGATCATCGAGCACAGCCCGATCCCGGTGGGAACGGTTCCGCTCTACGAAGTGCTGGCCCGCTGCGGCAAGGTGGAGAACCTGACCCGCGAGCTGATCCTCGAAGTGATCCGCGAACAGGCCGAACAGGGGGTCGATTACATGACCATCCACTCGGGGCTCCTCCGCGATCAGGTTCCGCTGGCGAAGAAGCGCAAGCTCCGCATCGTCAGCCGCGGCGGCTCGATCCTCGCCAGCTGGATGGTGAAGAAGGGGGAAGAGAACCCCTTCTACACCGCCTTCGACGACATCCTCGCCATCTGCCGAGAGTTCGACGTTACGCTGTCGCTCGGCGACGGCATGCGTCCCGGCTGTCTGGCCGACGCCAGCGACGAAGCCCAGTTCGCCGAACTCGACGTGCTGGCGGGGCTGGTTAAACGCTGCCGCGCCGCCGAGGTCCAGGCGATGGTCGAAGGGCCGGGTCACATCCCCTTCAACCAGATTGAGATGAATATGCATCGCGAACGCGAGCTTTGCGACGACGCCCCCTTCTACATCCTGGGTCCCGTCGTCACCGACTGCGCCCCGGGTTATGACCACATCACCAGCGCCATCGGCGCCACCATGGGGGCCTATGCCGGAGCGGCGATGCTCTGCTACGTGACCCCCAAAGAGCATATCGGCCTCCCCAACGCCCGCGACGTGCGCGACGGGGTGATCGCCTACAAGATCGCCGCCCACGCGGCCGACATCGCCCTGGGGAAACCGGGCGCCCGCGAGCGCGACGACGCGATTTCCGAAGCGCGCGCCGCCTTCGATTGGGAGAAGCAGTTCGAATGCGCTCTCGATCCCGACAAGGCCCGCGAACTGCGTGCCGAAGCCCTGGCCGAGCGCGACCTGCCGGCCGACCACGATAAAAACGACGAGCGCTTCTGCACCATGTGCGGTCCGGAATTCTGCTCGATGCGCATCAGCCGGGAGTTGTAAGATGATTGCGGCCAGTGATATCTCTATGCGGTTCGGACAGCAGACGCTGTTCGAAAATGTCTCCGTCAAGTTTGTTCCGGGCTGCCGTTACGGCTTGATCGGCGCGAACGGTTCCGGCAAGTCGACCTTCATGAAGATCCTGACCGGGGAACAGGAATCCACCACCGGCGTCGTCGCCATCGACAAGGACTGCCGGGTCGGCTACCTGAGGCAGAACCACTTCGATTATGAAGACGTGCCGATTCTCGACGTCGTCTACATGGGCAGCGAAGCCCTCTGGAAAGCCTATCAGGAGCGCGAATACCTCTACGGCAAAGCCGAACTCACCCCCGAGGAGGAGGACCGCGCCAACGACATCGAAGGCATCTTCGCCGACGCGGGCGGCTACACCATGGAAGCCGACGCGGCCAAGCTCCTGATCGGCCTCGGGATCGCCGAAGAGAAGCATACCCAGCCCCTCTCCAGCCTCACCGGCGGCTTCAAGCTGCGGGTGCTGCTGGCGCAGGCGCTCTTCTCCGCGCCCGACATCCTCCTCTTGGACGAGCCGACCAACCACCTCGACATCGCCAGCATCGACTGGCTCACGGGGTTCCTCAAGAACCACAAGGGGACGGTGGTGGTCATCAGCCATAACCGTTACTTCCTCAACGAAGTCTGCACCCATATCGCCGACCTCGATTACCAGGAGGTCCGCCTCTTTACCGGCAACTACGACGATTTCATGATCGCCAACGAAGCCGCGCTCGAAAAGATCCGCCGGGAGAACCAGAAGAAGGAGACCCGGATCAGCGAACTCAAGGAGTTCATCAACCGTTTCGGCGCCAACGCCTCCAAGGCCCGGCAGGCCACCAGCCGCCAGAAGGAGCTGGAGAAGATTCAGGTTGAGGAGCTCAAGCCCTCCAGCCGCGTCTCCCCCTACATCCGCTTCACGCCGCGCAGCCGCCTGGGCGAAAAGGTGATCGAGGGGATCGGCGTCGCCAAGATCTACGACCGCACGCTGTTCGAGAACCTCAACCTCACCATCGGCAATAAGGAGAAGGTGGCCATCATCGGCACCAACGGCGTTGGTAAAAGCACGCTCCTCAAGCTGCTGTTGAAGCGGATCGAGCCCTGCCGGGGCGATGTGGTTCACGGCGAGACGGTTGAACTCAGCTACTTCCCGCAGGAGAGCAGCGAGATCCTCCTCTTCGAGGATCGTGCCATGGATTGGCTCTCGCGCTTCTCCCCCGAAGAAGGACTCTCCGAATCGGAGCTGCGCTCCTTCATGGGCAAGATGCTGTTCAGCGGCGACGAAGTGTATAAACCGGTGAAGGTGCTGTCGGGCGGCGAAAAAGCGAGGCTCATCCTCGCCAAAATGATGCTTGAAGCCGGGAACGTGGTGGCGCTCGACGAGCCGACCAACCACCTCGACCTCGAATCGATCGAAGCGTTGAACTACGCGCTGACGTTGTATCCCAACACGGTGGTGTTCGTCAGCCACGACCGCGAATACATCAGCAGCCTGGCCACCCGCATCATCGAAATCGAAGACGGCAAAATCACCGATTACCCGGGAACGCTCGCCGAATACGAGGATTTCAAGCGGCAGCGGAAGAAAAAGGGCTGATTTCCGCTTGAAAAAAACACGATGAACGGTTACAATAAATAGAATGCCAACGCTCTTGGCCAATTTCAATGAGAGGGAAATTGTCAGTATGAAAAAGTTCATTCGTCCGGCTTCCATGGCGCTTCTTCTGGCTTTCACCGCCGGTTGTGCATCCTGGTACGATTCCTGGTACGACGAGGGGACGCCCCGTTACACGGTCGCCTTCCTCACCCAGGAGGCCCGTTCCGAGAAATACCAGCTCGGCATGATCGCCACCGAACCGGCGAGATACGCCCTGACCGCCAGCAGCAAGCTGACGAAGGAGGCCGAGCCGACCCCCATTTTTGAATCGAAGCTGGCGTCCGAATTGGAGGCAACGCACTTCTTCTCGACCTCCATGCTGCAAGGAGGCGACGCCAAATATGAAGAGCTGGTGGATAATCCCGAAGCGCTGAAGCGGGTGGTGCAAAGCTCTGTCGCCAACGACGACGGCTACCTGGTGTTCCGCATCACCGGCTGCTCGCTGGAGAAAGAGGCGGTCAAGGTGGCCGACTCCATGTCCACCGAGGTCAAGGATGAAAAGGCCGTCCGTACCGGCAGCCGGGTCGAAGATCACTACCGGCTGACCGTCACCGGAACCGCGGTACTGCTCCAGAAAACCGGCGAAAAGCTGGTGTTCATCCCCTTCTCGCAGTATGCCCGGGTCATCCGGAATCAGGGTGTCGAACTGCAAGCCGGCGAACTGGATGCGCTGCTTGACGAGGCTCTCAATAAGTGCGTAGTTGAAGCGGCGCGGCTGCTCCGGCTCCACTTCTGCATCGGCGAAGTCATCGCCACCCGCGGCGAAGGGCGTTACGTCCATGTCGCCGTTGGCAGCAAGGACGCGGTGAAGGTGGGCGAGAGCGTCTCCTTCCACACCCGCAACGAATCCGATTCGGTGGCGGCCACGGCGGTGGGCAAAGTGGTGGCGATTCCGAACGACGCCGAGTGCGTGGTGGAAGTCGCCGACTTCGAACAGTCCGGCATGCGCCGGAAGTAATCCGCCCGGCGGATATACAAAAAAATCGAGGCTCCGGTAAAAACGGAACCTCGATTTTTTTGTCTGCTTCAAACGGGGCGGGAGTGGAGGAAGAGCCGGGTTCCGGCTCCTTCCGGGAGTTCGAAGGACTCCGTCACCTTCCACTCGATGCCGGCACTGCGGCAGAGGCGGCTGAGGGCGGGCAGGTCTTCGGCCGCCTGATCGGGAGTTTTGTAGAGGATGAAGCGACCGGTCTTGCGCTTGATGAAGCAGTCGGCGTCGCCGTAGATCACCGGGGCCGGAGCCACCGCGCGGGCCGTGACGATGTCGAAGCGGCTGCGGAACTCCTGACGGCGGTTCAACTCATTCGACCGCCCGGTAACCACCTTGAGGTTGGTCAGCCCGAGAGCCGCGGCGGCGCGTTCGACGAAAGCGGTCTTCTTGCCGGTCGAATCGATGGCGGTGATGCGGAGCCGCGGGAAGGCCAGCGCCAGCACCAGCGAAGGGAAACCGGCGCCGCAGCCGATATCGGCGACGGTGAGTTTTTCTTCGGCCAGCTCCGGGAAGAAGCGGGCGATGGCGAGTGAATCGGCGATGTGCTTCAGGTTGAACTCCTGAGGCTCGGTGATCCGGGTCAGGTTGACCTGCCGGTTGGCCTCGATCAGCAACCGGTAGAGCTCATCGCAGCGCTCCCGGAAAACGTCGGGATCTTCCACCCCGCAGGAGCGGGCGTATTCCGCGAGATCAAAGGCCATTGGGCATTCTCCCCGGCGTCAGGATGGCGGCGAGCACGAGAAAGAGAGCGTAGGCCAGCGACAGCGCCGCCGAGATCCAGCGCCAATGCCCGGCGCGGGCCAGCAGCCGGATCCAGTCGCGCAATGCGCACGGCTTTGCCGAAACCCAGATTCCGGCGATGCCGAAGATCCAGGCGATCAACGCCAGGGGCGCCAAGACCGGCGTATGGAGCGTGAAGGAGGCGTGCACCAGATAATAGGCGGCGAGAATGAGGAGTCCGCCGACCGACCGAGCCAATAGATAGTCGACAAAGAGATAGCAGAGCACAGGGAAGATCAGCGCCAGCGGCCAGAGCAGCGGCAGGAGGAACTGCGGCGACACCACCCGCGCCGGGGCGATGCAGAGGATCAGCGCCAGCCACCCGAGGATCAATCCGAAGAGGCGGTTGCGGGGCCACGGCTCGAAACGCTTGAGGTTCGCGGGGGAGAGACGAAGCATCCAGACGGCGGCCGCGATCAGAATCACCGCCCCTCCCCCGGTAAGGATGCGGTACAAGGCGAGTTCATTCATCGGCTGGATTCTCCATATTGCTTGCTCCAGAGGTCGATCAGGGTGCGCGAGATGCTCCCGTGACGCGGAATTTCCGGCATGTCGAGGGGGGTGTAGAACCCGGCTTCGACGATCTCCACGCCGTCGGGAATGATTTGGGTATTGAGCGCGCGGGCGGTGAAGCCGTTCATCAGCACGCTGGGGAACGGCCAGCACTGACTGGAAACGTATTCGATGGAATCGACTTCCAGCCCGACCTCTTCGCGCACTTCGCGGCGGACCGCGTCTTCCAGCGCTTCGCCGGGTTCGACGAAACCGGCGATCAGGCTGTGCATCTTGTTGCGGAACTTGGCGTTGCGGGCCAGGAGAAGCCGCCCGTCGCGGTCGGTCACCGCCGTGATGACGGCGGGGGCGATCACCGGGTAATAGACTTCGCCGCAGCCGGCGCAGCGGCGCGCTCCATCTTCGGCCATATCCTCCATCGGTTTGCCGCAGACGCCGCAGAAGCGGTGGTTCCGCCGCCAGACGGCGAGTTCGCGGGCGCGTCCGGCCGCCATGCGGAGAGGCGGCTCAAGCTCGTTGAAAAGAGCGCGGAACTCATTGCTGAAAAAGGCTTCCGGCAGCCCCTCCCCTTCGACCAGCGAAACCGCTTCGCCGCCGATTTTGCCGATGGCCAGTCGTTCGCCGAACTCCTGCCACTCCGCGCCGCGGAAGCAGGCAACCCGGTCGCCCCGGAAGGCGAAGAGCCGCTCCTCCCCGCCGGGAACGCCGGAGAGAACGCTGGGGATGTGAAGATGAAACTCCATCATAACCCTCCCTCCCCTGCCGGCAAGCCGAAGAAGGCGAAGCCGTTGCGGGTGGTGATTTCGGCAAGCTTTTCGATGGATATTCCCCGTTCGGCGGCGACCCGGTCGGCCACCCAGACGAGGTAACCGGGGTGATTTCCCTTCCCCCGGTGCGGAACCGGGGCGAGATAAGGCGCGTCGGTTTCGAGAAGCAGCCGTTCCATGGGGATCACCCCCAAAGTTTCGCGGATATTGAACGCTTTGGGGAAGGTCGCCATGCCGGTCACGCCGAGGTACGCCCCCAGCTCCAGCAGCCGTTCGGCCCAGGCGGGCGTTCCGGCGAAGCAGTGGGCGACGAAGCGTCCGCCGTCGGCGGCGAAGCTTTGCAGCCGGTCATAGGCATCCTGATAGGCGTCGAAGGCGCCGTCGCGGTCGCGGATGTGGATGATGGCGGGGAGCTTCCAATCGAGCGCCCGTTCGAGGAACGATTCGAACACTCGCTGCTGAATTTCGCGCGGCGAGCTTTCATAGTAGTAATCGAGCCCGATTTCACCGACGGCGGCCAGCTTCGCCTCGTGGCGGAAGATGGAACAATCCTCGCGCTCCCGGTCGAAATTCTCCGCCTGGTGCGGATGCACCCCGGCGGCGAACCAGGCGTCGGGGATGACCCGGGTAAACTCCAGCGAACGCTGCGTCTCCAGGTAGTCGCCGCCCGCGGCCAGGAGATAGAGCCGCTCCACCGGCGGCAGAGTATTCTGAGGCGGCAGCTCCAATTCGGTCTGGATCATCCGGCGGTATTCCGCCGGAGTATTCTCGCCGTAGTAGTGAAAGTGGGTGTCGAAAAGTCGCATCGCTACCGGTCAGCGCGAAAAAATCCGCTGCAGCTCCTGTTGAAATTCCCGGACGTCGGTTTCGGTGGGCTTTTCGCCCTGAAGGTTCTCCAGCCCGAGGCGGCCGTAGTTGTCGACGTACCATTCGGCGGTCGAGCCCGAAGCGAATGTGACCGTCCCCGACAGGGCCATGCCGGGACGCACCAGCTTGCTGACTTCGACCACGGTGTTGGAGCTCCCGGCGGGAGCCTCTTCCAGCTCCGGCTCCACCAACTCCTCTTCGCCGCCCGCTTCGACGGCTTCGGCGGCGGCCTCCTCTTTGGCTTTGGCCTGGGCCTTGGGGTCGTTCTTATCCCAGTCGACGCTCTCCAATTCGGAGGCGAAGATGCGGATATCCATATAGGTCAGCTTCAGCTTGAACTCCTGATTGATCTCCTGCTGGAGCTCCGACAACGAGACGCCCTTGGCGATGCCGGCGGCGAGAAACTTTTTGACTTCCTGTTCAATCTTCTTATCCATTCCCTACCTCTTCTTTTGGGGTTTGCCGGTGGATTTTTTACGCGGGGGAGCGGGGCGTTTCGTCTCTTCGCGGCTGCGGATGCTTTCGACCTTCTTGGGACGCGCGCGCAGTTCGATTTCGAGCGGCAGCCCGGTGAGATCGAACGCCCGGCGCAAGGTGTTCCGGAGGAACGTCACATAGTTGTCGGCGCACAGCTTCGGATTGTTGACGAACATCACCACCTTCGGCGGCCGCATTCCGGCCATCGAAGCGTAATAAAGCTTGAGGGGGCTCGACCCCACCACCGGCGGCGTATGACTTTCGACCGTATCGGTCAGCACCCGGTTGAGGATGCCGGTGGGGATCTTCACCTCCAGCTGCCCCATCACCTCGGCGACCTGGTCGAGCAAGCCGGAGAGGTTGGAGCGGTCGCGGGCGCTGACGAACACCACCGGCGCGTAATCCATGCCGGGCAGCGAATAACGAAGCTCCGCCTCCAGCGCCTTCACCTTGTGGCCGTCTTTATGAAGGTCGAACTTGTTGGCGACCACCACGCACGCTTTGCCCGCCTGGCGGATCATCGAGGCGATCCGGCGGTCCTGCGCGGTCATGCCGTCGGGACTCGCCTCCACCACGAAAAGCACCAGGTCGGCGCGCGCCATGGCCGTTTCGGCCCGCATGACGCTGAAATATTCAACCACGGTATCGACCTTGGCGCGCTTGCGGAGCCCGGCGGTATCCACCAGGACGGCGGGACGCATCCCGTCGGGGGTGCGGATGGAGAAATCGATGTCGATGGCGTCGCGGGTGGTTCCGGCGATCTCGCTGGTCATAACCCGCTCTTCGCCGAGCAAGGCGTTGATCAGCGAGGATTTCCCCACGTTCGGGCGGCCGATGACGGCGATCTGGGTGGGCGGAGCCTCCTCGGCATTTTCCTCTTCGGCGGCCGTATCGGGGAGTTGCTTCAGCATCGCGTCCACGAGGGAGTCGATCCCCCGTTTATGCTGGCAGGAGACCGGGTACACCTGGTCGAAGCCCAGCTCCATAAAGGTGCAGGAATCCTCTTCCAAGGACGAATTGTCGCACTTGTTGACCACGAAAAGCATCGGTTTCCCCGAGGCGCGGAGGCGGCGGACCACCTCCTGGTCGAGCGCGACCACCCCTTCCTGGACGTTGGCGACCAGCACCAGGAGGTCGGCGTCGGCGACGGCCACTTCGACCTGCGCTTCGATGCGCTGATCCCATTGGTCGACGTTGCGCGACTCGCCCTCGAACATGCCGAGGCCGCCGGTATCGATCAATTCGAAGGCGCGGCCGCTCTTGACCACCGGAGCCATCACCCGGTCGCGGGTCACGCCCGGCATCTCATGCACGATCGACAGCCGCCGCCCGATCAGGACGTTGAAGAGCGACGATTTGCCGACGTTCGGGCGGCCGACGATGGCGGCCACCGGCAACCGGCGGCGGGCGGGAGTTTCGTTTTTATGTTCGGTCATCGGAGTCTACCGGTAAAGGTTGATTTCGTCGCGGAGGACGCGGGCGGCTTCGCCGGCGGCCCGGTCGAAGTCCTCGCCCTTCGAGGCGTAGATAATGCCGCGCGAGGAGTTGATGATGATCCCCTCCCCCGCCGCGTCGCAGCCGTTCCTGACCACCTTCTCGACTTCGCCGCCCTGGGCGCCGACGCCGGGAACGAGGAAGGTGAGCTCGGGGCAAAGCGCCCGCACTTCACCGAGTTCGCCGGGATAGGTCGCGCCGATCACCAACAGGACGTTGCCGTTGTAGTTCCAGCGGTCGCGGGCCAGGATGGCCACATGCTCGAAAACCTTGCGGCCGTCGGCCACCAGGTTCTGGAGGTCGCCGGAGTTGGGGTTTGAGGTGCGGCAAAGGAGAATGACGCCCTTATCCGCGTGGTCGAGGAAGGGCTTCAGCGTGTCGAACCCCATGTAGGGGTTGATGGTCACCGCGTCGGCGGCGTAGCGCTCGAAGGCCTCTTTGGCGTACATTTCGGCGGTGGGGCCGATGTCGCCGCGCTTGACGTCGAGAATCACCGGAATAAGGGGGGCGTTGGCGTGAATGTATTCGATGGTCATTTTGAGCTCGAGATCGGCGTCCTGCCCGGCGTAATAGGCGGCCTGCGGCTTGTAGCACGAGACGAAATCGCGCGTGGCGTCGACGATCCGGCGGTTGAATTCGTAGAGCGGATATTTCTCGCCCGCGAGGCAGGCGGGCAGTTTGGTGCGATCGGGGTCGAGGCCGACGCAGACCAGGCTGTTATTTTTCCGGATGGCCTGCCGGAGCATTTCGGTGAATTTCATGATGATTCCTATCTCTTTAAAACAAGGGTTTTTTCCGTATTGCCGATGACTCCATCGGTATCGGGGCAGAAGCGCCCCGGCATCACCTCGCGCATATATTCGGCGAGCTTGGCGTTGGTGGGGCCGTGAATGTCCTTATAGATGAAGTTCTCCAGCTCTTCGGCGAGTGCGGCGGTGTCGCTGTAACGGTCGACGGGTTCGGTGGAGAGCATCTTTTCGAGCATGGTGCGCAGCTCCGGGGCGAGGTCTTCGGGGAGATGGCTCCAGTCGATCTCGTTGCGGCTGATGAGGGCGAGAAGCATATTGGTTTCCAGCGTGAGATCGCGAAGAATCTTGCCCGAAAGCATGTAGAAAAGCACCAGCCCGAGGGAGAAGATATCCGAGCGGTAGTCGACCGGCAGCCGCAGCCCCTGCTCCGGCGACATGAAGGAGAGCTTGCCGGAGATCTTGCGGTGCTCCTCGAAGCGGCGGCTGCGGTAGACCCGGGCGATCCCGAAGTCGGTGATCTTGGGGACCCCTTCGCTGTCGATCATGATGTTGCGGGGGCAGACGTCGCAGTGGACGATGCCGAGCGACTGCCCGTGCTCGTCTTTGCGCCCATGGGCGTAGGCGAGGCCGCGGGCGGCCATGGCGGCGATAAAGACCGCAAGGCCGACCGGCAGCCGCTGGTGAATCTTGTTGTGAAATTCGACCAGTTCGAAGAGCGAAATGCCGTCGACGAATTCCAGGACGAAGAAGTAGCCCTCGGAACTTTTGTTGAGCTGGTAGATCTGGACGATGTTGGGGTGGATGAGGTTGGCCGACAGCTTCGCCTCACTGATGAAGTTGCGCACGAGAAGGGTGTCTTCGCTGTACTTCGGCAGCAAAGTTTTCAGGGCGACGATCTTTTCGAACCCCGCGGCGCCGAGGATCTTGGCCTTGAAAACGGCGCCCATGCCGCCTTCGGCGATCTTATTGACGATTTCATAGCGTTCGGTGCTGACGATGGTAGAGAGCATTACTCCGGCCTTTCGATATGTATTCTTTATAATATACAATGCGGCTGTCGGGAACGCAAGCAATAAAACACCTTCCGGCGACGTTAATTCAGTCAGAAAGGTGAACACATTATGAAAATCGATTGCAAAAGCGCCGCCGCCTGGGGAATCGCCGGACTTCTCGTCGGGGCGGGGAGCGCCTTCCTCCTCCTCTCCTGCCACTTCCGCGAAGAGAACCGCCGGACCTTTGAACTCTACACCGCCACGCTCGCCTCCACCCGCCTTGCCGCGCTGCAGACACTGCGCGACGGCGGCGGCGAAGCCGCGCTCGCCCAGCTCGAAAACGCCCTGGTCAGCGACCGGAAGGCGCTGGAGCTGATCGATGGTCCCGAGTCGACCACCCGAATGCTGCTCGACCGGATTCGCGCCTACCAGAAGCTGTATCCGCCGCCCGCGGCAGTTGAAGAAAACGAATAAAAGCAGCACGAACTGAATTTTGTCGTTGCCGGCCGATTGCTTTTCCCGGGAAGCGGACTATATTATTCGGAATCAACCCGAATATACAGGCTTCTTTCTCATGCTCAATATCGGCAAAAAAGCGGAACTCACCCCCGCCCGGCAACGCGGCGCGGAACGCGATTCCATCCTTTCCGCCTGCTGCGGCGCCCTCGGCGACGTCACCCTGACCGACAGCGCGGTCATCATTCTCTACGCGGGCATGCTCGGCGCCAGCGATATGTTTTCGATGATCACCACCGCCCTCATGCCCCTCTTCAACGGACTCTGCATCATCCCCATGGCCTACCTGGCGACCCGGCTGGGCAACCAGGGGATTATTTTGCGCGCCTGCGCGGTATCCTTCCTCGCCTATCTCGCGATTGTGGCGGCGCCGTTCTTCCCGTCGATCCAGGTGCCGATGCTCATTCTGATGCTGGTGCTGTTCTCCCTCGTCCACACCGGTTACGTGGCGGGGTGGTTCCCCTTGCTCGACAGCTTCCTCACCCGCGAACGGCGAAGCAGTTACCTCGGCCGGATGCGGTTCAGCTGGCAGCTGTCGGCGGCGGGCTTCCTCTTTCTGGTGAGCCTGGTGATCGGCAAGAATCCCCCCCTCGCCCACCTTCAGCTGGTGCTGCTGTTCGCCGCCGTGATTTACGCGGGGCGGATGTTCTTCATCGCCCGCATTCCGCTCTTCGAGAAGAGCCGTCCGGAGCGTTTCAGCTTCCGCGAAGGGCTCGCCATCGCCTTGGCGAATAAACCCCTGACCGGCTATTCGGTCTACCTCTTCGTCCTCAACCTGGCCGCGTATGGGACGATCCCCCTGGTGACCATCTACCTGAAACGCCACCTCGGCGCGCCCGATAACATCATCGTCCTCATCTCCTCGGTGACGCTGGGCGGCATGCTGCTCGGGTCGTTGTGCGCCGGGAAGATCATCACCCGTTTCGGAATCAAGCGTTCGCTGCTCGCCATCCACATCATCTACGGCTTCGTCAATATCTGCCTCTTCCTCACCGGCAAGCACAGCTTCTCCCCGACGACGCTCTATGTGGTCATCACTCTTCTCCTCCTCATCTACAGCTTCACCTTCGCCAATGCCAACGTCGCCTCCACCAGCGAGATGATGGCGCTGGCCACGCCGGGGAACAAGACCATGGCGATGGCTTTCTGCGGCACCTTCTACTACACCGGCTCCGGCATGTCGCGGCTCATCACCTCGCTCATCCTGGGGTCGGGCATGCTGGCGGCCGAATGGAGCATCGGCAGCACGATGTTCAGCCATTACCAGACGTTATTTCTGATTTATTCGGTGGCGATTCTCTTTGCGGCGATGCTGCTGGTGGTGGTTCCGGCGGTCTTCCCCAAAGGAGAATACGTTTACTCGGTTCACTAAAAAAAGGTTGCCAAGATGAAACTGACGGTTCTCGGGTCGGCGGCGGCGGAAGGAGTTCCGGCGCTCTGGTGTGAATGTGAAACCTGCCGGATCGCGGTGGAGCGCGGCGGCCGTGACCTGCGGCGGCGTACCTGCTATCTTCTCGACAGCGACACCCTGATCGACTTCGGTCCGGACGCCTACTGGCAGTGCAGCGAGTTCAAGGTGGACCTTCCCAACCTGAAGCGGATTCTCTTCACCCATCCGCACCACGACCACCTGGATGGAGTGGAACTGCTCTGGCGTCGCGCCGGCTTCAGCAAAGTCACGAAACCGTTGACGGTAGTGGGGCGGCCGACGATTTTCTCGGAGATCCTCTCCTGCGGCGCAAGCGGCGCAGTCTACAAGCTGGAAACCCTGCATATCGTCCCTCTCGAAGCCAAACCGGGCGAATGGCAGAAAGATGGCGACCTGGCGTTTCTCTCCATCGAAGCCAATCATGCGCCGGGGCGAATGCCGGTGATCTACGTCCTGCGGCGCAACGGCCGGACGCTCCTCATCGCCAACGATACCGGCTACCTCTCGGAAGACTCCTGGAAAAAGCTGGAAGGGGTGAAGTTGGATGCGGCGATCATTGAATGCACGATGGGCATGGCCCACCCTGACTCGCGCAACGGCCACATGGGTTCAAATGTTTCGATCGAGTTCCGGAAGCGTCTGGTGGATATGGGTTGCCTAGCTTCGGACGCCCCGGCGATCGTCAACCACTTCACCCACAACTGCGGCGGAAACCATGCCGACCTGGTAAAACTTTTTCAACCGGCCGAAATCGAAGTGGCCTACGACGGAATGGTGCTGGAAATTTAGCAACTTTTTCTCATTTCGAGCTTGATTTCCCCGAAACCCGGAGTATTTTATAAAACACACAAAATGGTGGTTGTAGCTCAGTTGGTTAGAGCGCCTGGTTGTGGCCCAGGAGGTCGGGGGTTCAAATCCCCTCAATCACCCCATTTTTGAATAAGATTTGTGTAACTTGCCGCTTTGCTTGTTTCTCCGTGTGTCATAGTGTTTCAACACGTATCACGGAGGTAACAAAATGCCTGTCAAACTGCGCGGAAAACATTTCCACTACCGGTTCAGCTTCCAGAAAAAAATCTTTTCGGGACGCTGTGACGGTTGCTATTCCGAGCGCCAAGCCCTCGCCTTCGAACGGAGAATCCGGGAAGAGGTCGAGGCCGTCCGGTCGCAGAAGACCGTAAAGGCGCTGGTCGAAAACTATCGCTACGAACTCACCGGTGGAGAACCGATTCTCATCTTCGACGCTTTCGAGAAGTCGATGGAGAAACCCCTGCGCCGAATGCCATCACGGGAACATATTCGGCAGAAGCGAAACTATTGGCTCGACTTCGCCAGCTTTCTCGCCAGCGAATTTCCCGAAGCGGCGCATCTTGCCGATATTCGCAAATCCCATTGTGAAGCCTATACCCGTTATTTGCAGGATCACGGGCGTTTCGTCAAGGAGGTCGCTACCACCGTGCATACCGGAAGGCGCGGGCGGAATGCCGTCGAGCGGAAATATACCCGAGAATGGCTGATCTCTGCAAAAACCATCGTTACGATTGCCGGGGTCTGTTCCGAGACGATACGGAAACTCGCCGAAGATGCCGGAATCGTCGTCAATCCGTGGGTTGGCGTACCGGGAAACTTGAACGACAGCAAGGCTATGGTCGAAGCGCTCAGCGAACTGCATACTCCATGCTCCGAGGGAGTTCGTCCAATCGTAGTGCTGGATGGCGGAATCGCCACCGAAGAAAATCTGACATGGCTGCGGGAACACGGTTATGACTACGCCGTCAACGGAAAACGAATCACCCGCAACCTCAAAAACATCATTGAGTGCGGAAGTTGGGTTAGATACTTTCAATTTCAGCTCTTGACCTTTCGTCGGAGTGATTGTCATTCCATGTCCATCTTGCAGTTCGATGTCTGCGATATCCTCAAGATTGCGGATGTATTCGACGTGCGCCGCGGCTGCCGCCGCCCGGGCTGATGAACTGGAGGTTTTGCGCGTTGCCACGCTGTCCAAAGAAACGCGATTGGAGTTGCTGAAAAGCTACCTCCGCGTGGCGAAAATTTCGGTTCCGTTGCTAAGCCGCGTGGCGAAAATTTCGCCCTGGACGCTGAAATCGATCCTCCGGGGATCCAATCCCGCCCCGGCACGTCTGGTCGTCAAGCTCGGGGAAATCGCCGAACGCCTGGATGTGGTCTACCAGAACGCTCCGGGGATCCTCGAAGACGAGCCAGCCGGGAATGCCGCCATGGGCCGGGGCGGGCGCCCTGATATCTGGAAATCGAACCCGAGTCGGGCGAGGAAGTCGCTCTACTTGCTGCCCGCGTCGGGGGGATCCGTGATCGAGGGCGTAAACGCCTCGGAAGCGGATCCCTTTTTACCGCACAGCCCCCGCTTTTGCTTTTCAGCTTTCTCCTGGGTTTTTGCGTAGGCTTTCCAGGGTTTCATGTACCTGCGCAAATTCCACCGCCATATGAACCACACGAGCGAAAGATCCGCTATGAAGATAAACAAGGGAGATACATAAAGCAGGTTAAAACCGTGCGCCTCCCCCACGTATGGATGCTCTGCCATCACCGCCGCGATAAAACAGGCGCAACACCCGATAGCCGCGTAGATATCCGCTCGTGTCCGACCGGTAAGAATGCGCTGATCGAATCGCCGGTCTTCCTCCTTAACCCTCTCTACCACGTCTTCAGCGGCTGACTTCAGATCATCAGAATCCTTCGCCCAGATCGTAAGCGCGGAAGTACCCTTCTCTTGCTTGCGATGAAACCGGCTCCGGAAAAGGTCTTGAACTTTCTCAAAGGCCACGGAGGCGTTAATCGCAAAGCACAGGCCCAGATAATCGATCACGCTACCGCTGGGGATAAGATTCCATTCCGCCATGGGGAGGCTCCTGTTAAAGAGAAACTGGAATCGTCATCCGTTCCATTTTTGAGAACAGAT
>JAVBRV010000159.1:0-9405 GCA_031547585.1 Victivallaceae bacterium | reverse complement strand
TGGCCCAGACCCCCCGGCGGGCTCCGCCCAGCACCCCCAAGGGCTACCGCCCTTGACCCCAGTACTCGGGGGAACCTCCCAACGGCCTCAGTCGGCCACTCTCCCCGCGTTTTTGCGGGGAGAGGGCAAGCGACTGAAACCGTTTGGCGCCAGGGGGCTCCGCGCCCCCTGGACCCTCGGCAGGACGGGGGTCCTGCACCCTGGCCGACTCAGGTCGGCCGACCCTCGCATGGCGGTAGAAATATCGTGGAATAAGTTGGATGCCGTCGAGCTGGCAATGTCGGTTGTCGGACAAGTCGGACCCATCCGACAAAGGCCGCATTTCTGCACGGCGCATGTCTTTCAAATCTACCCACGACCTACACCGCCCTTGACCGCGAACAGCGAGCGCCAGCTGGCTGTGCGCGCATCCCTCTGTCGGCAAAAAAGCCCCGGAGGCATGAGTACGGCCAGAGGCCGCACGGAATGCCGGAGGAGGGGGTCCCCGGAAAGTGCCCCCTTGCTTTTGCAAAGCAAAAGATCGAGCCCCGTGGGCGAAGATGGGGACTTTTTGGGGAGTCGTGGTGCGTGGCACTGCCTGCCAGACTTTTGTCGGGGACCCAAACTGTTTTTGCAAAAAACAGTTTGGGCACAAAAGTCGTCGCGCTCGCAACCCGTATGTCGGGTCAAGGGGCCACCGCCCCTTGCGGGTCCAGGGCAGCGCCCTGGTCGGGGGCCTGGGGCAGATTGCCCCAGCGGGAACCGTGTGATTAATATGGCCGATTTGGATTTTTCTCAACATAATTGACGAGTGCCTGATTGACGACTTTGAATCCGCCGGGGGTGGGATAGTTACCGGTGAAGTACCAATCGCCGCGATGATTGGGACAGCAGCGGACGAGGTGGTCGCAGGTTTGATAAATGATATTGAATTCGGCGCGGAGTCCGGGGGGGGTGAGACGGCGGACGATGGCCTGGGTGAGCTGCTTCTGGGTGAAGAGCTCGTAGAGGGGTTGAATGCAATTGGTCATCTCTTCGGGGGGGAGCTGGAGTTGCCGGCGGGCGTTTTCGGTACATTTCGCGAGGAATTTGAGATGATTATGTTCACGGATGAGGTCGATGAGGGCTTCGAAGGCGGCGAGTTCATGGAAGCGGGCCATGTCGATGCCGTAACAGTCGGGGTAGCGGATGGGGGGGGCGGCGGAGGCGATGATGATTTTTTTGGGTCCGAGGCGGTCGAGGATGGGGAGGATGGCGTTGCGGACGGTGTTGCCGCGGACGATGGAGTCGTCGAGGACGACGAGGGTATCCACGCCGGGGTGGAGGAGCCCGTAGGTGACGTCGTAGACGTGCATATAGAGGTCGGCGCGGGTGGCGGCGTCGGCGATGAAGGTGCGGAACTTGGCGTCTTTGACGGCGATCTGGCCGAAGCGGAGCTGGGGGGCTTTGCCGGATTGGCGGGCTTGGTTGACGCATTCGGCCTGGAGGGCTTCGAGGAGCCCGTGGAAGCTGATCTGGGCGGTGTTGGGGATGTAGCTGAAGAAGGTGTTTTCCCAATCTCTGCCGGTTTCGCGGAGGATGGCGGGGGTGAGGAAGCGGCCGAGGGCTTTTCGTTCCTGGTGGATTTCGGCGTCGTTTCCGCGTGAGAAGTAGATGCGTTCGAAGACGCAGCGGCGGAGTTCGCGTTTCGGGGCGCAATGGGCGAAGCGGATCTCTCCGGCGGGGGAGACGAGCAGGGCTTCGCCGGGGGGGAGCTCGCTCACCTCCGCCGAGGAGCAGTTGAAGGCGGCCTGGATGGCCGGGCGTTCGGAGGCGACGGCGACCACTTCGTCGTCGAAGTAGTAGAAGCCCGGGCGGATTCCGGCGTTGTCGCGGAGGGCGAAGGCTTCGCCGCTGCCGAGGATTCCGGCGAAGGTGTAGGCTCCGTCGAGGTCGGCGGCGGCGCGGGTGAGGACGCGGCCGAGGTCGAAGGGGCGTTCGCGGTCGTCGCGGAGCTTTTCGAGGTGGTGCCCGATCAGCTGCAGGATGAGGGCGCCGTCGTGGCGGCAGGCGGGGTGGTGCCCCGCCGCGAGCAGTTTCTGCAGGACCTCCTCGGTGTTGGTCAGGTTGAAATTCCCGGCCATGAGGAGGGTCCGGTTGAGGCAGGAGTTTTCGCGCACGAAGGGGTGGCAGGCTTCGATGCCGCTTTTGCCGAAGGTTCCGTAGCGCAGATGGCCGAGGTAGAGTTCGGCGACGAAGGGGAAGAGCTTCTTGGCCGCTTCGCCGGAGAGATTCCGCTCAGGGATCGGGGGCGTCATGGCGGCGATCCGCTCGAAGAGATCGGCCAGGGGATGAAGCCGGTTGGATTTTTCGGTCTGCCAGCAGGAGGTCCCCGGCTCCGGGTGGAGCCGGACGCAGCCGATGCCCGCCCCGTCTTGACCGCGGTTGTGCTGCTTTTCCAGCATCAGGGCGAGCTTGTGGTAGCCGTAGGCGGCGGAGCCGTACTTGCGGATGTAGTAGCCGAGGTCGCGGCGCAGCCGCAGCATGGTTACTGCGCATTCGTGCTTGACGGAGTCGGACATGGCTGTGCCTCCTTCTAGTAGTGGAAGAGCATTTCGCGATACTTGGGCAGCGGCCAGCAGCAGTCGGCGACCCGGGGTTCGAGCCGGTCGACGGCGGCGCGGAGTTCGGCCATGGCGGCGATGATTCCTTCGTGTTCGCCCTTCAGCGCCAGGCGGAGGGCTTCGGTCTTCGCTTCGAGTTCGTCGAGTCCGTCGCCGAGGATGCCGGCAGTTTTGGCGAGCCCCTTCGTGCCGGACTTCAGCTTGATGACGGCGGCGCTCTCGAGGGCGCGGACGTACTTGCGGAATTCGGCGGCCACCACCGGGCGGATCATGCTCTCGGCGATCTCAAGGGCGATTTCGCCTTCGATGCGGATCTTGCGGTGATAGTCCTCGAGGAAGACCTCGTAGCGCGACTCCAGCTCGCGATGCGAGTAGATGTGGTAGGTCTCGAACATGGCGATGGATTCTTTCTTCGTCAGGCAGCGGAGCGCCTCCATGGTGGTGGCGGCGTTGGGGAGTCCGCGCCGGGCGGCCTCCAGCTTCCACTCGTCGGTGTAGCCGTTGCCGTTGAAGATCACGCGCTTATGCTTTTTGACGAGGTCGGCGAGCTGCTTCTGGAGTTCGCGGTTGAACTCCTTGCCGGCGGCGGCCTCCAATTTTTCCGCCAGGCGGTCGAAGGCTTCGGCGACGATGGTGTTGAGTACCGTGTTGGGGTCGGCGCAGGATTGGCTCGAACCCGGGGCGCGAAACTCGAACTTGTTGCCGGTAAAGGCGAACGGGCTGGTTCGATTGCGATCGGTGGCATCACGCGGTAGGGGGGGAAGCGTGTCGACGCCGATACGCAGTGAACCGGCCTTTCTGCACGACTTCGCGCCGCCGGATTCGAGCTGTTCGATGATCTCGGCGAGCTGGTTGCCGAGATAGATGGAGATGATCGCCGGGGGCGCTTCGTTGGCGCCGAGGCGATGGTCGTTCCCCGCCCCGATGACGGTCGAGCGCAGAAGATCGCTGTGGCGGTCGACCGCGTCGATGATGCCGGCGAGGACAGTGAGAAAGATCGCGTTCTGGTGCGGATCGCTGCCGGGGTCGAGCAGATTGCGCTCGCCGTAGTTGAGCGACCAGTTGTTGTGCTTGCCGGAGCCGTTGACGCCCGCGAAGGGCTTTTCATGGAGCAGACAGACGAGTCCGTGGCGGTCGGCCACTTCGCGCAGCACCTCCATGACCAGCATATTGTGGTCGCAGGCGAGGTTCAGCTCCTCGAACATGGGCGCGAGCTCGAACTGGGCCGGGGCCACTTCGTTGTGCCGGGTCTTGGCCGGGATGCCGAGCCGCCACAGCTCCTTCTCGACTTCGGTCATGAAGTTGAGGACGCGCATACGGATGGAGCCGAAGTAGTGGTCCTCGAGCTGCTGGTGCTTCGGCGGCGGCGCGCCGAAAATGGTGCGCCCGGTCTGGACGAGGTCGGGCCGCTGCAGGTAGAAGCGCTTGTCGATCAAAAAGTACTCCTGCTCCGGACCGAGGGTGATGGTCACCTTCTCCTCCGGGAGCCCGAAGCACTTCATGAGCCGCTTGGTCGAGGCCGAGAGGGCCTGCATCGAGCGGAGAAGCGGCGTCTTTTTGTCGAGCGCTTCGCCGGTATAGCTGCAGAAGGCGGTGGGGATGCAGAGAGTCGCGCCGTTGCTGTGCCGCTTGATGAAGGCGGGACTGGTCGGGTCCCAGGCGGTGTAGCCGCGCGCCTCGAAGGTGCTGCGGAGTCCGCCCGAGGGGAAGCTCGAGGCATCCGGTTCGCTGCAGATGAGGTTCTTGCCCGAGAAAGCCATGACCGGCTTCCCCCCCTTGATTTCGAGGAAGGAGTCGTGCTTTTCGGCGGTCGAGCCGGTGAGCGGCAGGAACCAGTGGGTGAAGTGGGTGGCGCCGCGATCCATGGCCCAGTGCTTCATGGCGTGGGCGACGTCGGCGGCGATCTCCGGATCCAGCGGCGCGCCGTTCCGGATGGTGGAGACGAGTTTTTCAGCCGTGGATCCGGCCAGGTATTCGCGCATGGCTCCGATATGGAAGACATCTTCGCCGTAGAAGCCGATATCGACCGTCCGGGCCGCGCAGGGCTCCGGGGTTTGCAATTCCGCGATCGCCTTCAGGGCGTCGGTTCGATTCAGGTTGCTCATCATGGACCTCCTTCACAATGGTAATGGCACTGGAATAGCAAATGCCATGCCAACTTTCAAGCGAGGCGAAAGAGGGATTTCAGGGGTTTACAAAAATGTAAAACTGACTGTTTTTTTTACACTTTTGTAAAGAAACAAGGAATGTTTACTGATTTTTCTGAGGGGATGGGAGCTTGGCATGACACTTGCTTTATTGCAGGGTTACGAGAAGGAGGTTTTGAATCATGGACCCGAAAGCAGCCGGATTATACGATTTTCTGAATGAACACGACGCCTGCGGCATCGGCCTTCTGGCGGATCTGTCGAACCGTCCGGATCGCCGGATCGTCGAACTCGCGCTCTCCACGCTGGAGCGGATGAAGCACCGCGGCGCGGCGGGCGGCGACGCCGAGAGCGGCGACGGCGCGGGGATTTTGACGTCGCTGCCGGATGCTTTCTTCCGCCGGGCAGCCGGCTTTACGCTGCCGGAAAAGGGGAAGTACGCCGTGGGCATGCTCTTCGGCGGCGAAGGCGAAGAGAAGACCATTGAAGCCGCCGCCCGGGCCGAAGGGCTCCCGGTGCTCGGCTGGCGTTCGGTCCCGGTGAAGCCGGAGGCGATCGGGCGCTCGGCCCGCGAAGCCATGCCGCTTATCCGCCAGCTCTTCGTGGATGGCTCCGCTTTCCCGGTTCGGGCGGCTTTCGAACGGCAGCTCTTCCTCCTGCGGCGCAAGCTCGAAAAGAGTTTGCCGGATATTTACTTCTGCAGCTTCTCCAGCCGCAGCATCGTCTACAAGGGGATGCTGCTGGCGACCCAGCTGGGGGCCTTCTACCCCGACCTCGGCGAAGCAGATTACACCACGCCTCTCGCCATTGTTCATAAGCGATTCAGCACCAATACCTTCCCCTCGTGGAGATTAGCGCACCCCTTCCGCTTCCTCGCACACAACGGCGAAATCAACACCCTGCGGGGGAACCTCAACCACCTGAAGAGCCGCGAACCCTTGCTGGAGAGCGAGCTGTTCGGCAACGACCTCCGGGAGCTGCTGCCGCTGATTCCGGCAGGGCTGAGCGATTCGGCTTCGCTCGATAATCTTTTCGAGTTCCTGGTCGCCTGCGGACGCGACCCGGTGCGGACGATGCTGATGCTGATGCCGCAGGCGTGGGGCGAGAGCTACCACCTCGGGCGCGACGTGCGCGCCTTCTTCGAATACCATTCGGCGCTGATGGAGCCGTGGGACGGTCCGGCGGCGACGGCCTTCAGCGACGGGGTGAACGCGGGGGCGATTCTCGACCGCAACGGTTTGCGTCCGGCGCGGTACACGCTCTGCCGCGACGGGCTCTTCATCCTCGCTTCCGAAACCGGGGTGGTGGATATTCCGCCCGGCGAGGTGGTGCGGCACGGGCGGCTGCGTCCCGGCGAAATGATCTGGCTCGACCTCGAAAACCACCGGCTGGTGAGCGACGCCGAATTGAAGAACCAGGCGGCGCGTGCCCTCCCCTACCGACGCTGGGTGGAAGAGAATCGGATTTCCGTCCACGGACTCTTCAGCGAGATCGTCCCCTCCGCCGGAGAGGGGCACCTGCCGACGGCGCTGCGGCGCTTCGGCTACACCCGCGAAGACGTCGAAACCATCCTCCTCCCCATGGCGGCGAAGGGGCAGGAGCCGGTGGGTTCGATGGGGAACGACGCGGCTCCGGCGGTGCTTTCGGAGCAGCCGCAGCTCTTTTTCCACTACTTCAAGCAGCTCTTTGCCCAGGTGACCAACCCACCCATCGACCCCATCCGCGAGGAGCTGGTGATGAGCCTCACCACCTACATCGGCAACCGGGGGAACATCCTCGTCGACACCCCGGCGAATGCCCGGCTGGTGAAGCTGCCGCGCCCGGTGCTGACCGACGACGAGCTGGAGCGGCTGCGGCGGATCCGTCAGGACGACTTCCACTCAGCGACGCTGCCGATGGCCTTCGGCGAAGCGGGCCTCAAAAACGCGCTTGAGGAATTGACCCGCGAAGCGGTGAGACGGGTGAAGGAGGGGGTACGCATTCTGGTGCTGACCGACCGTGACCTCGACCGAAACAAGACGCCGATTCCCTCTTTATTGGCGGTGGCGGCGGTGAATCGGGCGCTGTCGGCGGCGGGGCTGCGTCCGTCGGCGGGCCTCATCGTGCAATCGGGGGAGGTGCGCGAAGTGATGCACTTTGCGCTGCTCCTGGGCTACGGAGCGACGGCGGTGAATCCCTACCTCGCGCTGGCGGCGGTGACGGATCTGGTGCGCAAGGGCCGGATTCCCGGCGACGCGGTAACGGCGGCGGGGAACTACATCCGGGCGGTGGATAAGGGACTCTTGAAGGTGATGTCGAAGCTGGGGATTTCGACCCTCCGCAGCTACCGTTCGGGGCAGAATTTCGAGGCGGTGGGGCTCAACCGCGAGCTCTTGGACGCCTGGTTCCCCGGCACTGCCGGGCGGATCGGCGGCCTCGGCCTCGAGGAGATCGCCGCCGAGGCGGAGCTGCGCCAACGCGAGGCCGCCCGGCCGGCGGGAATCCTGCCGTCGGGCGGGCAGTACCACTACCGGAAGGACGGCGAGGCGCACCTCTGGAACCCCGAGTCGCTGGCGGCCTTCCGCAAAGCGGTGCGCGGGAACGACCGCGTCTCCTTCGACCGCTATTCGCAGCTCATCGACGACCAATCGAAACGGCTGTGCACGTTGCGGGGATTATTCGAATTGAAGACGATGCGGCCGATTCCGCTGGAAGAGGTGGAGAGCGTTGAAGCGATCTTGAAGCATTTCGTTTCGGGGGCGATGTCGCTCGGTTCGCTGAGCCCGGAAGCGCACGAAGCGATCGCCGTCGCCATGAACCGCCTGGGGGCGATGAGCAACTGCGGCGAAGGGGGCGAAGACGGCGCCCGGAACCGCCCCGGTCCGGCCAAGGAGAACCGTGCCAGCGCGATCCGGCAGGTGGCCAGCGCCCGTTTCGGGGTGACCATCGATTACTTGCGGCGAGCGCGCGATCTTCAGATCAAGATGGCGCAGGGGGCGAAGCCGGGCGAAGGGGGCCAGCTCCCCGGGGACAAGGTGGATGCCTTTATCGCCCGGCTGCGGCATTCGACGCCGCGGGTGACCTTGATTTCGCCGCCGCCGCACCACGACATCTATTCGATCGAGGATCTGGCGCAGCTGATCTACGACCTTCGGAACGCGAATCCGAAGGCGCGGATTTCGGTGAAGCTGGTCTCCGAGGTGGGGGTCGGCACAGTGGCGGCGGGGGTGGCCAAGGCGCACGCGGATGTGATTCTGGTCAGCGGCTACGACGGCGGGACGGGGGCGTCGCCCCTGTCGAGCATCCGCCACGCCGGGCTGCCGTGGGAGCTGGGGCTGGCGGAGGCACAGCAGACGCTGGTATTGAACGGTTTGCGTTCGCGGGTGCGGCTCCAGACCGACGGGCAATTGAAGACCGCCCGCGACGTGGTGATCGCGGCTCTCCTGGGGGCGGAGGAGTTCGGTTTCGCGACTACTCTTCTTGTGGCGCTGGGCTGTATCATGATGCGCAAGTGCCACGAGAACAGCTGCCCGGTGGGGGTGGCGACGCAGGACCCCGAGCGGCGCAAGTGCTTTGCGGGGAAGCCGGAGTATATCGAAAACTTCCTTCGCTTCCTGGCGGAGGACGTGCGGCGCTTGCTGGCGGAGCTGGGGCTCCCCTCGCTCGACGCGGCGGTGGGCCGGAGCGATCTTCTGCGGATGAACCGGGCGATCGGTTTCTACAAGACGAAGCACCTCGACTTCAGCCGTTTGCTGGAGCCGGCGACGGGGGAAGCAGTGCGTTTCGACCCGGCGTTCCGGAAGGAGCCGCTGGCGAATTTTGACCGCCGGGAGCTGCTGCCGAAGCTGGAAAAGGCGCTGAAAACGGCGGCTCCGGTTGAATTGGAGTGCCGGGTGGTCAACGTCGACCGGGCGGTCGGAACCGAGCTTTCGGGCGAGGTGGCCGAGCGTTACGGCGCGGAGGGGTTGCCGCCGGGAACGGTGAAGGTGCATTTCACGGGCGTGGCCGGGCAGAGCTTCGGGGCGTTCCTGGCGCCGGGGATTGAATTCACCTTGGAGGGCGAGGCGAACGACTACGTCGGCAAGGGGTTGTCGGGTGGGCGGATCGTGGTGAAGGCTCCGGCCGGGGCGGCTTTCGAGGCGGCGGCGAACGTCATCGCCGGGAACGTGATCGGCTACGGCGGAACTTCGGGTGAAATCTATCTCGGCGGCCAGGCGGGCGAACGCTTCGCGATCCGCAACAGCGGGGTGACGCTGGTGGTCGAGGGGGTGGGCGATCACGGCTGCGAATACATGACGGGGGGCCGGGTGGTGGTTCTGGGCGAGACGGGGGTGAATTTCGCGGCGGGCATGACGGGCGGAATCGCTTATGTGTACGATCGTTCGAATGAGTTCGACTTGCGGTGCAACACCGGCTCGGTGGATCTGGAGTGTGTGCTGCCGGGAGGTGTTGACGAAATGGAGCTGTTGGAGCTGATTCGGCGTCACCGGGAGTTGACCGGGAGTGCGCGTGCCGGGGAGGTGCTGGCGAATTGGGCGGATGAGCGGGCGCGGTTCGTCAAAGTGTTCCCGGTGGAGTACCGATTGGCGCTGGGGAAGATGGCGCGGGAGGATGAGGAGGCGGTGGATCGTACCGTTGCAATCAATTAAAAAAAGAAAAAAAATTAAACCGCACCCGGCCGAGCCGGGACGCAGTCC
>JAVBRV010000281.1:0-3382 GCA_031547585.1 Victivallaceae bacterium | reverse complement strand
AAAAGGCTTACTTCGTAACGCCTTTTATCGGCAGCGCTCCGCCGGTCGGGACTGTTTCGGTGCGGTTTGCATTCGCAAACCGTAGGTTTCGCTCCCCTCCGGGCGGGCGCCTGCGCCGCCCTGCGGGGAGCGACCAGCGCTGTCCGCGCGCTGGACCGTGTCCCGGCTCGGCCGGGTGCGCACGACCGCTTCGCGGTCTATTTTTTAGATTTTTTCTTTTTTTATTCGGTGTTCACGTGGCCCAGCGAGTGCGCCATTCGATAGTCCCCCGGCGCTACTCCATACTCTCTTCGAAACCTCCTCCGAAAGTACGCGAGATCATTGAAACCCGACTCCTCCGCAATCTCCTTGATCCCCAGCTTCCCCGCCAGCAGCAAACGGCGCGCATAATCCAACCGGCAGCGATTGATCTCCTCCGTCACCGTCCACCCCCAAACCCTCCGGCAAATCCGGTTCAGGTAGTCCGGGCTGCATTGCAACGCCTCCGCCAATACCCCCGTCGACAACGTCTCCTCAAAGTGTAAGCGAATGTACTCCCGCGCCCGCGCCGGCAGCTCACTCCCCGCCGTACCCGCCGCCATCGGAGTCCGTTCCACTTCGCACAGTAGCAGCTCGCCCAGCAGATCCGCGCCGCGTCCGCGCCCGGATTCCCGCAGTTCACTCAGCAGCAGTTGATAGTACTCCCCGAACCGCTCCGGGCGCGCGGCGCGGCCCGCCGCCGGAAGCGCCTCCAGCCGGAATCGTCCCGCCTCATCGCGCGGCAGAAAGTGGCCCCAGTAGAAGATCAGCTTCGTCCCGTAAGGTGCGAGCCCGCCGTGCCGCCGCCCCGGACGCAGCAGCAGCCACTCCCCGGCTTCGAGCCGGAAGTGCTCTTCCTCCTCAAACATTTCCAGCACGCCCGCGTCGACGTAGATCAGCTCCCAGCTGTCGATCACCCGCGTGCCGTGACGCCCACGTCCCCGCGAAACAAAACGCCCGGCATGATGCAGATCGACCGGTTCCATAAAACCCTCCAAAGTCGGAATTGTCTCTATTTTTATCTAAATTATCACCCTCGCTAAAAAATACAAGAGCGAGTATACTATTTATAGACTTTAGAGACAACGCCTGGCTGCTTGTCTCCTTCGCGGTCCCTAAAGTCTCTATTGTCCTTAAAGTCCCTAGGAGCCGCGCGCCAAGGCCCGCAAGCCTTTCGCGCCTTTCACTAAAAACCTCGTCAAAGGAGATACCGTCATGAGCACGCACTTCACCCCCGCCGATCCGGTCTTCGCCGGCCGCATCGAACAGGCCCGCCGGGTCACCATCCCCTCCGCGCTGGGGCGCTGCCGCGAAACCGGCCGCATCGACGCCTTCAAGCTCGAGTGGAAAGAAGGCATGCCGAACCGTCCGCATATCTTCTGGGATTCCGACACGGCCAAGGTCCTCGAGGGCATGGCGCTGATGCTCGAACTCCACCCCGAAGATCAGGCGGCGGCCGCCGAGCTGGAGAAGCTGGTCGATCTGGTGGTTTCCGCCCAGCAGCCCGACGGCTACCTCAATACCCATTTCACCGTGGTGAACCCCGAAGGACGCTGGAGCAACCTCTACGACTGGCATGAACTCTATTGCGCCGGGCACCTGATGGAAGCCGCCGTCGCCCACTTCCGCGCCACCGGCCGCCGGACCTTTCTCGACGCCATGTGCCGCTATGCCGACTACATCGGCAGCGTCTTCGGCGACGAGCCCGGCAAGCGGCGGGGCTGCCCCGGCCATGAGGAGATCGAACTCGCCCTCTGCAAGCTCGCCGACGCCACCGGCGAAGCGAAATACCTGAAACTCGCCAACTACTTCCTCCGTGAACGCGGACGCGAACCCAATACCTTCCTCGAAGAAAAGGGTACCGCCGCCCACCGCGGCTCTCTCGTCAACCGTCAGGCCCACCGGCCGGTGCGCGAACAAACCGAAGCCGTCGGCCACTCCGTGCGCGCCCTCTACCTCTACACCGGCATGGTCGACGTCGCCGCCCGGAACGGCGACAAAACCCTCCTCGCCGCCGCTGAAACCCTCTTTGCCAGCATCGCCGATAGCAAAATGTATATCACCGGCGGCTGCGGCTCCACCCCCATCGGCGAAGCCTTCACCGAACCCTATGACCTCCCCCTCGCCACCGTCTACGCCGAAAGCTGCGCCGCCATGGCGCTGGTGCAATTGGCCCGCCGCCTCTCCGACGCCACCGGCAAAGGGAAGTACGCCGACGTGATGGAGCAGACGCTCTACAACGGCGCCCTCTCCGGAATCTCCCTCTCCGGCGACCGCTACTTCTACGCCAATCCCATGGAGGTCGACGCGAGTTTCTTCCGCCACGGCCACACCTACTCGGAACGGCAGCCCTGGTTCTCCTGCTCCTGCTGCCCGACCAGCTACAGCCGCTTTCTGCCCCAGATCGGCGATTTCTGTTTCACGCGGCGCGAAGGGGAGGTCTATTGCCGGATTCCGGCGGCGGGCCGTTTCTCCTCCCCGGAGGCGGAGATCGAAGTCTCCGGGCGTTATCCCTACGATGGCGAAATCACCTTCGACTTCCGGCGCGGAGGCGAATTCACCTTCGCAGTGCGGATTCCCGGCTGGTGCCGCCGGTGGAGCGCCCGCCTCAACGGCGAAACCGTCACCGAAAAGATTCACGAAGGCCGCCTGACGCTCCGCCGCGCCTGGAAAGCGGGCGACCGTCTCGAGCTTTCACTGGAGCTCGCGGTGGAAATGGTCAGGGCGGACCTCCGGGTCAACGCCTGTCACGGCAAGGCCGCCCTGATGCGCGGTCCCCTCGTCTACGCTCTGGAAAGCGTGGATAACGGTCCCGGCGTAACGCGGATAATCCTTCCCCCCGATCCGGAATTCGTCATCGGCGAAGCAACTGGACTCTCCGGCGTCCCCGCCATCACCGGCAAAGCCTGGCGCGAACTCCCCTCCACCGGCGGACTCTATCGCCGAAATACTCCGCCACCCGAACAGGAGAGTTTCGTCTTCACCGCTATTCCCTACGCGCTCTGGCAGAATCGCGGTCCCGCCGAACTCACCGTCTGGATACCCGCTTTGGTTTAACCACAGTTCTCGCTGGGGCAGCCTGGCTCGGTCGTCCGACAAGTCCGACAGGTCCGACCTGTCCGCCAAAACCATGTTTCTGTACGGCACATAATCTTAAAACTATCAATAACCTACACCGCCCTTGACCGCGAACAGCGAGCGCCAGCTGGCTGTGCGCGCATCCCTCAGCCTGCAAAAAAGCAGGCTGAGTGGTGCGTGGCACTGCCTGCCAGACTTTTGTCGGGGACCCAAACTGTTTTTAAAAAAAACAGTTTGGGCACAAAAGTCGTCGCGCTCGCAACCCGTATGTCGGGTCAAGGGGCCA
>JAVBRV010000275.1:0-2580 GCA_031547585.1 Victivallaceae bacterium | reverse complement strand
TCGCGGCCGCCCAAACGACGGCCAGGGTGCAGGGCCCCTGCCCGGCCGAGGGACCAGGGGGCGCGGCGCCCCCTGGCGCCAAACGGTATCAATCGCTGGCCCTCTCCCCGCAAAAAAGCGGGGAGAGTGGCCGATTGATGCCGTTTGGAGGTTCCCCCGATAACCGGGGTCAAGGGCAGTAGCCCTTGCGGGTCCAGGGCGGAGCCCGGTGAGGTGGTCTGGAGGCAGACTGCCTCCAGCGAGAACCGTACTTAACGAGGTATAAGATGGATATTGTAAAAGTCGAATTGGGGCCGCAGAGCTACGAGATACATATCGGCCGCGGCGCGCGTGAAAAGGCTTCCGAAGACGGAGGCGGCCGCCGCTTGACGGTAACCGACCGGAACGTCGACCGGATTTACGGCTCGTGGATCGATCTCTCGATCGGACGCTGGCCGAAGTGCGTGATTCCGGCGGGTGAGGAGAATAAGACCTTCGAGGTGGTGGCCGATATCTGCGGATATGCGGCGCGGGAACACTTCGACCGGAAGAGTTGCTTTGTGGCGGTGGGCGGGGGGGTCACCGGAGATATCACGGGCTTTGCGGCGGCGATTTACATGCGGGGGGTGGATTTCATCCAGATTCCGACGACGCTGCTGGCGATGGTGGATTCGAGCGTGGGGGGGAAAACGGGGGTGGATCTGCCGGAAGGGAAGAACCTGATCGGGGCGTTCCACCAGCCGAAACGGGTGCTGATCGACCCGGTGTTCCTGGAAACCCTGCCGGTGCGGGAGATCCGCGCCGGACTGGCGGAAATCGTCAAAACGGCGGTGATTCTCGACGCCGATTTGTTTGGGAAATTGGAAAGAGAAGCGGCAAAGCTCCTGGCCCATCCCGGCGGGGAGGAGTGGATTCCCTTTATCCGCCGCTCCTGCGAATGCAAGGCGATGGTGGTGGCCGCCGATGAGAAGGAGACCGGCCTGCGGGCGATTCTGAACTACGGGCACACCTTCGGCCACGCGGTGGAAACCTTGAGCAACTTCGCGATCAACCATGGCGAAGGCGTGTCGATCGGCATGTGCGCCGCCGCCGAACTCGCGGTCGAACGGGGCGAAATGAAGCGCGAAGAGGCCGAGCGCCAGCGCCGGCTTCTGGAAGCGATCGGGCTCCCGACCCGGATTCCCCATAAGCTCTTTGTGGATGATCTGTTGGAGCTGATGCGGCGCGACAAGAAGTGCGCCGGGGGGCGCTGCCGGGTGGTCCTCCCCGCCGGCCTCGGCAAGGCCGGGACGGTGGAGCCGGAAGCGGGCGAAATCCGGCACGCGATGGAGGCGATCCATGACTGACCGCGAAGGCTGCATCCTCCTCAACCTGATTCCGGGCATCGGCTTCGTCAAGTACACCGCCCTCTCGGATGAATTCGGCACGCCCGCCGCCGTCGCCGGACGCTCCGCCCAGGAGCTGCGGCGCGTCCCCGGCATCGGCGCCGTCCTGGCCGAAAAAATCGCCGCCTACCCCTGGCGCGAAGAACTCGAACGCGAACAGGAACTGGCCGAAAAAGCCGGGGTCCGCATCATCACCCTCTTCGACGAAGGCTATCCCGACGTCCTCCGCCACCTCTACGACCCGCCCATCTGCCTCTACGTGCGGGGACGCCTCCCCGCCTTCCCCGACAACACCGCCGCCGTCGTCGGCTCCCGGCGCATGTCGCAGTACGGCGAACGCATGACCCGCGCCATCACCGCCGAAGCCGTCGCCGCCGGTTTCGCCGTCATCTCCGGACTCGCCTTCGGCGTGGATACCGTCGCCCACCGCACCGCCGTCGAAACCGGCGGCACCACCGTGGCCGTCCTGGGCGGCGGCCTGATGCACGTCCACCCGCAGGAAAATATCCCCCTCGCCCGCCAGATCGTCGAATCCGGCGGCGCCCTGGTCAGCGAATTCCCCCTCAATATGCCCGTCAGCCGCACCTCCTTCCCCCGACGCAACCGCATCGTCGCCGGACTCACCAGCTGCACCATCGTCATCGAAGCGGGCATCTCGAGCGGAGCCCTCATCACCGCCCGCCTCGCCCTCGAAAACGGACGCGACGTCTTCGCCGTCCCCGGCCACGCCGACAATCCCCAAGCACAAGGCTGCCACGCCATCATCAAAGAAGGAGCCGCCGCCCTCATCGAAAACTTCAGCGACGTTTTGAACGGCATGGGCATCGGCCTCCTCCCCGGACTCCGCCCCGGCGACGAAGCCGGAGAAGACGAAATCCCCTACAAACCCGACTCCCACAACGACCTCTCCCCCGAAGCCCAAAAAGTATACTCCCTCCTCGAACAACGCGAAATCTCCTTCGACGACCTCGCCGCCGAAACCGAATTCGACACAGGAACATTATTGGCCGTCCTCATGCGCCTCGAAATGAAAATGCTCGTCGAACACAGCTCCGACCAAGTCTATCGTCGAATTTGAGCTTGAAGAGCTTGAGGGGTCTGTGGGACTCGGGGGAGGGCGAAAACCCCTTTTTTTTACGAAAAAAAAATAAGTTTTCGCCCCCCCCCGAACCCCCTCCCACTTTCCCCAAAAAAAACGGGGTAAGCCAATTGAGCT
>JAVBRV010000127.1:0-23444 GCA_031547585.1 Victivallaceae bacterium | reverse complement strand
TGCAGGACGGTGCCGGCGCCGATCTGCAGCCGGCCGCCGAACTGCTCCGCCGCGAGTTGAATGCTCGCGATCGCGTCGGGCGAATTGAGCGGAATTTCCAGCAGCCGGAAGCCGCTCTCCGCCAGGATCGCGCCGACTTCGGCAATCTCCCGGGGCCGGATGCCGCGCAAAATGGCGATCAGCGGCAACTCCCGCATAGCCGCTTCAAAGTGCTTCATCGCCGCACCCGGCCGGAGCCGCCGCCGCGCATCAGCTGCACGACCTCCTCGCGCGACACATAGTTGTAATCGCCGTAGACCGAATGCTTGAGGCAGCTCGCCGCCGCCGCGAAGGCGACCGCCGACGGCGAATCGGAAAATTCTTCGCTATACAGCGCATAGATCAGTCCGGCGGCGAAGGAGTCGCCGCCGCCGAAGCGGTCGACGATATCGCGGATCTCGTAGGGGCGGTAGTTGCCTTCGCCATCCAGCGGCGCGAAGTTGGCTTTGCCGGAGCTCTTCTCATAGAGCATGCCGCCCCAGTTGTTGTGGTCGGCGGAATAGCTTTCGCGCAGAGTGATGGCGATCAGGGAACTCTTGGCGAAGCGTTCGCCGAGCTTGCGGGCGACTTCGCGGTAGCCGTCGATGTCGATCTTGCCGGACTCCACCGAACTGCCGTGAGCGGCGATGCCGAAGACGTCGGCGGCGTCCTCTTCGTTGGCGATGATGACGTCGACGTATTCGACGATTTGGCTCATGCACTCGTTGGCGAGCGCGTTGGCGGCGACGCCGGGTTTCCACTTCCAGAGCTTCTTGCGGAAGTTGAGGTCGCAGGAGACCTTGACGCCCATTTCGCTCGCCTTTTTGACGATCTCGAGGGTGGCGAGGAAGGCCTTTTCGCTGAGCGCCGGGGTAATTCCGGAGATATGGAGGTGCTTGCAGCCGTCGAGCATGAAGCCGAAGTCGTAGTCCGCCGGACCGGATTCGGAGATCACCGAATATTCGCGGTCGTAGATGACGTTCGAACCGCGCTGGGCGGCGCCGTGCTCGGCGTAGTAGACCCCCATGCGGCCCTTTTTGGAGTAGCGGATGCGTTCGACGTCGACGCCGAGCCCGCGAAGCTGGACGGCGAAGGCGGCGCTGATCGGATTCTCCGGCAGGGCGGTGAGGTAGCGGGAGCTCTCACCGAGCATGGCGAGCGAGGCGCAGACGTTGGCTTCGCCGCCGCCGAAGGTGGCCTGAAGGCTGCCCGGCAGCGCCTGGGCGAAACGGGTCTTCCCCTCGGGGGCGAGGCGCAGCATCACTTCGCCGAAACCGGCGATCGACTTTTTTTCCATTATCCATTCTCCATATTGGTTGGTTGCAGTCATAGATCGTCATTGAATGTACATGCGGCCGGCATGTTTTTCAAGGCTATTCGTCCCGGGGAGGTTGGAAATTCCGAACGCACTCCAGCAGCCGCTCCAGAATGTCTTCGGAGAACGGCTCCTTTTTATGCAATTCGAGAATCACCTGGCCGGGTTCCTGATAATCTTTCACCGGCAGAGAGATCCGGCTGCTGTCGATAAAGGTGATATTGACCTGACCGCGGTGATTCGCTCCGGGCCGGTCGAACACCACCGGGATATGCCGGGCTTCACAGGTTTTCAGGTCGAAGCCGGTCACGAGGATGTAACCGACCTCCGTTTTCGGATTCGCTTTGCAATGATAAACCGAATTCCAGAAACGGCTTCGTCCCCGCCGCTGAAGCTCCGGCAGCTTCCCCTGGTTTTTCCGCGCATAACTGCGAAAATAAGAGACGATTTCAAGCTGATTCTCGATACACCCGATCCTCTGCCACTCCCGCGTAGTGGCCAGATAATCCATCCACCCCTGAAAAGCGCTGACGCCGGAGAGGAAGAGGGCCGGGCTGATCGGGAAAGTGCTTCGCGACTGCCACCGAAAACCGGTCTCATCCGGCCGGATCACCCCCATGAAACGAAAATTTCCATCCGCACCCAGGAACTCCCGCCAGGCGCCCTCTTTCGGGAAATTCTGCCCTGTAAGCATGGTTTCGGGTGAAAACGCGCCCCCGGCATAAACAATGCCTTCTTCCGGCAAAAGCGCTGCAAAATCCGAAAACTCCGCCGGAAACGCGCCACCGGGAAGCTCCGGCAGGTTGGTCAAAATCATCATCCCCTCCTTCCACTCGACCCGAATAGAAGGTTTTTCAGCGTCCGGATTGCCTTCGAGCAGAAAACTGACCATCTGAATAAAGTGTTCTCCGAAACATTCCTCGACAACTTTTCTCAAGTTTCCGCCTTGGTCCGGCATGATCAAAAACCATTGAGAAGGCGATATCATGACAAAGAGAAATTCACCGGTGATACCGGTAAAGGTTTCCATAAGCACTATCCCGGCAATATCCAGCGACTCAGGATCGACCTTGAGTTTCGGCCCGGTGGATTTCCAGGTCGCCGGTGGATTAATATGACCACCCAGAAAAAATATTGCTTCCAAAGGGATGCGATCACGGAGCCGGAACGACTTGCTTTGCCGCTCGAACAACTCCAACAATAATCCTTTCGGTTTCGTTCCGGTGTAGAGGTACGCCTTGCCGTCATAGGCCTCCTGCCGGTAACGGCTGCTGACTGCGGTTGCCTGAATGCCGGAAGATTGAAAGGGAGCAAGCAAACTTCGGCCGATCACCCGACCGGCCCCCCACCGCATGGCCGGAAGTAAATCCTCGGATCGTTTCAATACAATGACCGGTTGCAACCGGGTGGTGAAATCATGCGATTCCGCCACTACCCTGCCGAGCTTCCGGAAATTGCAGTATTCGAAAATTTCACCGCCTTTATCGATTTTGGCGGTCGTCGCTTCGAACAGCTCCTCCGGGGAAAGTTCTTTCTCCCCGGAGGATAGAACCAGGCAAGCGCCTCCGATCATCAGTGTGACCAAGAATTTTTTCACGGCTTCCTCCTTCCGATATCAGGAAGCAAGATACACGCTGAAAAGAACTTTTTCAAGGCCGCATGTAGGCGCCGCCGTTGAGATTGACGATTTCGCCGGTGAGGAAGCCCGATTTGGCGAGGTCGTAGACCGATTCGGCGACCTCCGCCGGGGTTGCCCCGCGCCCGAGGGGGATGCCCGCCAGCTCTTTCGCCAGCATCTCCGGGTTCAGCCGGGTGGTGAGGAGGTCGGTCAGGATCAGGCCGGGAGCCAGCACGTTCGAGGTGATTCCGTAAGGCGCGCCGAGGTTGGCGAAGCCGCGCGACAGGGCGTGCATCGCCGACTTGGCGGCGGCGTAGGAGAGCATGCGCTCATTCGCGGGCTGGTAGGCCCAGAGGCTGGAGATGTGGATCATTCGCCCCCAACGCCGCTCCTTCATCCCCTCCAGCGCGAACTTGCCGCAGAGGTAGGCGCCCTTCAGGTTGACCGCCATCACCCGGTCCCACCAGTCGCCGTCGCTCATAAGAGGAGTGCGCGCATAGGGGTCGACCCGGGCGTTGTTGACGAGGATGTCCACCGGGCCGATGGCCTTGAACATCGCTTCCACCGATTTCTCGTCGGCGATATCGCAGGCGAAGGCTTCGCCGCCGATTTCACCCGCCACCTTCTCGGCCGCTTCGCGTCCGTGGGCGTAGTTGACCGCCACCCGGCAGCCGGCGGCGGCGAACCGCCGCGAAATCGCTTCACCGAGACCGCGCGAACCGCCGGTCACCAGAACCGTTTTACCGTTGAATTCACTCATCATCGTCACCAATCCATAACCGCGCCGTCGGGACGGAACAGCCGGGGGGTCCCGGCGACGATGCGCGGATGTTTTTTACAAAGGTCCATATCCAATTCGATTCCCCAGCCCGGTCCCGTCGGGAGCTCGAGGAAGCCGTCTTTGACCACCAGGGGTTCGGTGATCACTTCGTTGCGCCAGTCGTTCAAAAACAGCCGCTCCTGAATCAGGAAGTTCGGCGCGATGGCGTCGAGGTGCAGCGAGATCGCCGTAATCACCGGGCTCATCGGGCAGTGCGGCGCGACGAAACCGTCGAAGGCCTCCGCCAGATGCGCCACCTTCACTCCTTCGTTGAAGCCGTGACAGTGGGCGAGATCGGGCTGGGCGACGCAGATCGCCTCCTTCTCGAACAGCCGTCGGAACTCCTGGAGCCGGGTCAGCCGCTCACCGGCGGCGACGGGAATGTTGATCCGCCGGGCGACGCGGGCCATGCCCTCCTCATCCTCGGGCTGGACGGGCTCCTCAAAGAACATCAGCCCGAGGTCTTCCAGCGCGAGCCCGATCTGGATCGCCAGCTGCGAATCGTAGCGGCCGTGGCCGTCGAAGAGGAGCGCCGCGTCGGGGCCGACCGCCTCGCGGATGGTCTCCGCCGCCTGCCGCACCTTCCGCACCGTCTCCAGGTCGCGCAGCGGCCAGGTGGGAATAGCCAGGCTGAACTTGAAGGCGCGATAACCGGCGGCCAGCGCCTCGGCCGCCTTGTCGCGGATCACCGCGGGGTCGGTCGCGCCGCCGGTCCAGCCGTTGGCGTAGACCCGAATCTTGTCGCGGACCGCGCCGCCCAACAGCTCATACACCGGCTTCCCGGCGGCTTTGCCGAGAATGTCCCAACAAGCCAGCTCAATGCCGGAGATGGCGGAGGCCTTGACCACGCCGCCCTTCCAGAAACGCTGGCGGATCAGGACCTGCATCAGTTTGCTGACCTCGGCGGGGTCGGCCCCCACGATCAAATCCTCCAGGTCCTTCAGTGCGCCGAGGATGGAGTCGTCGTGGCTCTCCAGCGTCGCTTCGCCGAGGCCGGTGATTCCTTCATCGGTATGGAGAAGGATGTAGAAGTAGTTGCGGTTCGAGAGGAGTCCGCAGCCGGGCGTCGGAGCGCCCACCAGAAGAGGTTCTACGCGGGTGATTTTCATGCGTTCTGTTCCTTGAAGTGAAGGATGCGGGCGTCGAAATCGCCGCGCAGTTCAACCCGGACGCCGACCGAAGCCGCGCCGCGCCCCGAGATCACCGGATAGGCCGAAACCGCCCCGGAGTATCCCCCCTTCTCCTTCCCGTCGTCGCCGTAACAGACCACTTCATACACCTTGTCGGGGTCCAGCCCCGGCACTTTGAAGTACGGCATTTTAACGCAGAACTGCTGCGACGCGCCGAGGACGAACACCAACGCCTCGCTTCGATCCGGCGTGACGTATTCGAAGATCGCCCACGGCTTCTCATAGGTGGAGGCCAGCCGGTAGAAGTCGCCGAAGTGGGTGATGTGCCGGATCTTCTTATAGAGATCGGTGTAGGAGCGGATGGCGGCCAGCTCCTCCTCGGGGCACTTGGGCAGGTCCTTGCCGATGGCGAGGGAGCCGAGCATGCCGCAGAAAGCCTGGAATTTCAGCGGCGTCCGGCGGAGATTGATGCCGTACATCGTATCGCTGATGTGGCAGGCCCCGCCCGCCATGCGCGGCAGGTTGACCTGGGTAAAGCCGGTATGGAGCTTCAGCATATCGAGCGCGTCCTGGTTGTCGGAGCGGTTCATCCGGCCGAAGCTGCGGGTCATGGCGAGGTCGGCGCGAGCCGCTCCGGCGGCGCAATTCTCCATCAGGAGCTCCGGGAAGTCGCTCGAAAGCCGCCGGTAGACGCTGTGAAGGTTGTGGACGTAGTCGATCCAGAGCCGTCCCTGTTCCTCTTTCGGCAGGTCCCCCCAGCCGGGCGAGGTGAAGAAGCAGTTCATATCGAGCTTGAGGTAGCGGATCCCCGTCTCCTTTACCAGCTTATGAAGAGCCTGATAGAAGTATTCGGCCACGTCCTTACGCGCCCAGTTCAGCATCACCGAGGTGCGGTCGACGTCGGCGCGAAACTTGGTGAAAGGCGCGACGCCGGGATAGGCCATCGCCCATTCGGGATGCGCTTTATAAAGGTCGCTGCGGAGCTCGAAGGACTCCGGCTCCACCCAGAGGCCGAACTCCATGCCGAGCTCGCGGGCCGCGTCGATGACCGGGCGGAGTCCGTTGGGAAACTTTTTCCGGTCGGGGGTCCAGTCGCCCAGCGCCTGCTGCCAGCCGTCGTCGATGACGAAGAGTTCGGCGCCGACCTTCGCGGCCAGCTTCTCGGCGCGAAGCAGGTTTTCCTCCGTCACATGGATGCCGATGCTGCCCCAGGAGTTGAAGATGAGCGGCATCTTCTTCGCCGCGATGGCGGGGGGGAGAAGGTTCCGCAACTGATGGCGGTGCAGCACCCGGCTCATGCCGCTGTGCCCCTCGCACGACCAGCCGCCCGTAAAGACCGGCGTGGTGAACACTTCGCCCGGTGCAAGGGTGAGACGGTTGTCGAAGGGGTTGATGCCGCCGGTGACGAAGGTGGCTTCATAGGCGTCGCGGCAGACCGCGATCCGCCAGTTGCCGCTCCACTGAAGCGCGCCGAAAAAGACCTCGCCTTCGAGTTCGGTGGAATTGCCGTCGTCGAGCGCGAAAAAGGGAACCGCGTAGGGTCCGGAGAGCCCGGTGCGGCTCTCGAGGACGAAGCTTCCCTGGTTCATCTGCGTCCGATTAATCGTGGCTTCGCGGCCCCAGCGTCCGGCAAGGTGGGTGAGCCGCCAATCGACGGTGGCGGCGGGGAGCTGCCAGGCGGCGGAGACGTAATTTTCAAGGACGACTTCGCCCTCCAGATGGTTTTCGAATTCGCTCCAGCGGTCGACCAGTTCGAGGTCGCGCCAGACCCGGTAGAAGAGCCGCACCGCCAGAGGGTGAAGTTCGTCGCGGAAGGCGAGCGTCAGGAGATCGCTCTCCTTTTCTTCCGTCAGCGTATGGCCTTCGTAATGGAGCCGGGTCCCCCGGACGCCGTCGGGATACTCCGCCTTCAGCGCGCATTCGAAGCCGTAGTTGCCGTAAAAGGCGGGGAATTCCTGCCGCTGCAGTTCGCCGACCCGGGGGGAGCGATGGTCATAACACTGCAATTCACGAACCAGGGGGAGGTCCTCCATCCGCTCCAGCTTCGCGCCCCAGTAGAGATTGACGGGGGACTCGGTCTCCCCCACTTCGAAGCCGTAACTCATGTTCCCGGCGGAGAGAAGAAAGCGCCGCCCGTTTCGATCGATTAAGATGCTCATAAAATAACCTTTCTTACATGCCGGCGATGCAGCCGTCTACGATTTCATCGAGATTGCCGACGGCCAGGTTGACCGTGGTGTCGGCCCCGCCGTAATAGACGCGAAGTTCGCGGGTATCAAGGTCGGCGATGGCTCCGGTGGCGAAGACCACCTCGGGGATCACCCCCTGCCGCTCATACGGCATTTCGGGGGTAAGGATGTAGCGCTTCATCACCCCCAGCACCTTCTCCGGATTCTCCAGGTCGAGCAGCATCGCGCCGAGGCTGTAGCGCCAGCCGGCGAAGGTGTTCTGGACGCCGTGGATCACTTCGAGCCAGCCCTTTTCAGTCTTGATCGGCACGGTGGGGCCGACTTTGAGGTTGTTCCAGGGCATGAAGTCGCGTTCGAGGACCGGCCGGTGCCGTCCCCAGTGAATCAGGTCGGGCGAACGCGACAGCCAGATGTGGGCGAAGGACTTCTCATAGGGAGCGCCGACGCTGTAGGGACGGTCGAGGCGAACGTATTCGCCGTTGATCTTTTCGGGGAAGAGGCAGGGCACCCGGTTGTGCGGCAGGGCGATGATTTCGAGCGGCTCCACGGTGCGGAAGTCGGTGGTGCGATAAAGAAGCGCCGAACAGCCCCATTTGGAGTTCGCGGGGCGCATGATGTAGCAGCAGTTCTCTTCGGCGAACCAGGTGACCCGGCAGTCGATGGGGTGGTAGTCGAGCTTGCCGAAGGTCTTCTCTTCATCGACCTTGAAGAGAGGTTCGGGGTGGATTTCGAAATCGATGCCGTTGCGGCTTTCGGCGACATGGCAGCGGGCGTAACGCTCGTTGCGCAGAATAATCGAGAGGAGCAGAATGGTGCGCCCGTCCGGCAGCATCACCTGCCCGGGGTTGAAGATCTGGTCGGCGGGACCGTAGGGGAAATCCTCCGGCCGGAACAGGGGGTTCAGCTGCGAGCGGACGAGAAGCGATTTGAACTGGCTTGACATCGGTATTTCCTTCTGTTAAAGACTGCCGATGACAATAGTATACTCGACTCCTTTAATGAAAGCAATCCCCCGTTGCGCAATGAAGGCGCACGTCTGCGCAATTTTATTGCGCAACCACTTGTAAAACCGATTCACCGTGCTATATTGCAGCATGAAGATCAGCGTGAAAGAGTTGGCCCGCGAGGCCGGAGTTTCGCCCACGACGGTGTCGCGGGTGCTGAACAACCGGGGCCGGATTGCGCCGGAGACCCGGCGGCGGATCCTGGAGCTGGCGCGCCCCGGCTCCTCCGGGGTCCGGCTGGTGCTGCTGGTGATGCCGGGGCCGGGCGAAGAGCTGGGCTGGTACAGCCTCAGCCTCCTGAACCACCTGAAGCTCCGGGCGGCGGAGCTGGGTCTGGCGCTCGAAATGATCTCCAGCCGGGATCTCGCCCAGCTGCCCGAACAGAATTTTTCGGGCGTCATCAGCTTCGATTACAACAACCAGGTCGCCCGCTTCTGGGGGCGGAACTACGCCCTTCCCCTCGTCTGCCTCAACGACGTCGGCAATCCGGTGGAGGGAATCCGCACCGTGTTCTCCGACGAAGAGGGCGGCATCGCGCAGGCAGTCAACCATCTGGCGGGGTACAACCACCGCCGGATCGCGCTGCTCCTCTGCGGCAACCCCGACACCTTCGCCAACCGGCGGCGACGGTCGGGATTCCTGGCCGCCATGGGGCGGCACGGCTTCGGCGAAGAGGCGCGGGTCTTCGAGACCATGGCGCAAGTTCCGACCGGCGGCGTCACCGTGGACCCCTACGGCGTGGTCGACCGTCTGCGTGAAGAGAAGATGAGCGCGGTGATCTTTCCGTCGGAAACCAATTCGATCCGCATCCTCCACGCGCTGCGCCTCACCGGCTTCCGGGTTCCGGAGGATATCTCCTTCATCTCCATGGAGCTGCCGCATGTTTCGGAGTACCAGTCCCCTCCCCTCACCACCCTCGAGCAGGACTACGCCGCCCTGGCCGCCCTGGCCTTCGAAACCCTGCGCCGGATGGCCGCCGGCGAACAGCCCCCCTTCGAGCAGAAGGTCCCCTACCTCTTCCGTAAACGCGGCTCGGTCTGGCTCTACCGGGCGAAGGCGACGAACGAGGGAGCGCCGGAGGCGGTACGCCCCTCGACATGAAAGCCCTCCCCTTCCGGGCAGCCGCCGATATGGAGCGTCTCGGGCGCCTTGACGGCGGCGAGAAAGTTGATCTCCACCCGGCGGAAGTCCGGAACCCGTCCCAACCGCCGCCCGGCGCAATCCTGAACCAGACCGGCGTATTCGGCGTTGTTGAGGTGGCCGTTGACGTCTTCCATCGAATAGCGGACCTCCACCGGGAAGTCGCATTCGAGGTCGCGCCAGGGGAGCTTTTCACCGAGCGGGAAGTAGTTCGGGAGGTGTGTGTTTTCGGGGAGCGCAATCGGCAGTTCGGGCAACCGCAACGGGCGCAAAGTATCCGCCGCCAGCAGCAGCCAGGCGCTGGAGGCGGTGGCGATTTCACGGTTTTCACTGTCGAGCACCCGGAACTGGCGGCGGGCAAAGAGGCGTTCCGCGCCGTTCGGCCAGGTTTCGACGGTCAGCTCCTCGCCGAGCCGGGGCGAACGCCGGATTTCCAGCGTCAGGCGCGACAGCACCCAGAGCATTCCCTGCAGATGCAGCGCCTCGAAGCCGACGCCGAGTTTTTCGGCGTGGTTGGCCGCCGCTTCCTGAAGAAGATCGAACCAGGCGGAGAGTTTATAGTTGCCGTCGCGGTCGGCTTCGCGGCAGCGGACATGGGTCATTTCACAGTGGACATTCATATTACACCTTCAATACCGGCAGGCCCTGGCGCTGCCGTTCGCGATTGACGAAGCTCCAGAGTTCGGGGTCGCGGGCGAGTTTCTTCACCAGCCCCGAGGTGGATAACCCAAGGGGAAGCGCCGCACTTTTCGGCTCCCAACCCGCCTCGGCGAGAGCGTCGAGAAGATGCGCGACGAACAGCGGGTAATCCGGGTGGTCGAGGGCGCATTGCGGACGCGGCGGCGGCACTGCCGGCGTGTGGCGTTCATGGTAAGCCAGCGCCAGGCGCAGCTTCCACAACGCGGCGGCGCGGTTGCGGTGCTGGCTGCGTTCGGTGCAATCGGTGGCCACGAGATCACTGCCCATCAGGCGGGCGCGGACGGCGCTGGAAGTCTTGTTCCGCTTCTGGCCGCCGTTGCCGGAATCTTTGAAAAACTCGAATTCGCAGCGCTCCGAAAGGGCCGCGTCGTCAAGTTTCAGAATTTCATCGCGATTTTCCATCGAATCGAACTTTCAATTTCTCCGTTTCGGGGTTATTGTTATAGTAATGTCGAATGCGTAGGAATGCAAGCGGAACTTCCGCTTTTTTGAATGGAGATGCATAATGAAGGTATTGGTCGTCGGTTCCGGCGGGCGCGAACACGCCCTCGCCTGGCAGTTGAAGCGCAGTCCCCAGGTGGAAAAGGTCTGGTGCGCCCCCGGCAACGCGGGCATCGCCGCCGACGCGGAGTGCCTGCCCATCGAGACGGGCGAACAGGAGAAACTGGTCCGGTTCGCCCTCGATAACCAGGTCGACCTCACCGTGATCGGCCCGGAAGCACCGCTCTGCGAAGGCTTGGCGGACCGGTTCCGCGCCGCCGGACTCGCGGTCTTCGGCCCCGGCAAAGAAGCCGCGCAGCTGGAAGGCAGCAAGTCCTTCGCCAAAGCCTTTATGGAGCGCCACCACATCCCCACCGCCCGGGCCAAAACCTTCACCGCCGCCGAACCGGCCAAAGCCTACGTCAAGGCCGAATTCGCCGCCGGAGAAAAGGGCATCGTCATCAAGGCCGACGGACTCGCCGCCGGCAAAGGCGTGCTGGTCGCCGCACCCGCGGCGGAAGCTCTACCCTTCATCGACGAATGCTTCGGCGGCGCTTTCGGTTCCGCCGGGGCGCGGGTGGTGGTCGAAGAGTGCCTCTTCGGCGAAGAGGCGTCGATTCTCGCCCTTACCGACGGCGAAACCATCGTCCCCCTCGTCTCCTCGCAGGACCACAAACGGGTGTTCGACAACGACGAGGGCCCGAACACCGGCGGCATGGGCGCCTACTCCCCCGCCCCCGTGGTCACGGAGGAGGTCTGGAAGAGCATCGACGAAACGATTTTGCGGCCCTTCCTCGCCGGAATCCGGGCCGAAAAGCTCGACTTCCGCGGCGTCCTCTTCGTCGGGGTGATGGTGGTCAAGGGCCGCCCCATTGTGCTGGAATTCAACGTCCGCTTCGGCGACCCCGAGATCCAGCCGGTGATGCGGCGCTTCGAAGGGGATTGGTTCGACGTGTTGAAGAAGACCGCCGAAGGCCGCCTGAAAGAGGCGAAGCTCGCCTGGTCCGACGACCCGGCCGTCTCGGTCGTCCTCGCCTCGGGGGGCTACCCCGGCAGCTACACCAAGGGTCGCCCCATCTCCGGACTCGAGGAGGCCGCCGCTGAAGGAGCGGTGGTGTTCCACGCGGGAACCGGCTTCAAAGAGGGCCGCATCGTCAACACCGGCGGACGGGTGCTCGGGGTTTCGGCCCGGGGCCGCGACATCGCCGAAGCCATCGCCAACGCCTACCGGGCGGTGGACCATATCTCCTTCGAAGGCGGCTTCTGCCGCCGTGACATCGGCGCCAGGGCGCTAAAACGCCTGAAATAATTAAGACACACCACTCTAGAAAGGATTCCCCAGATGAAAAAGTTTCTCACCACCTCCGTCGCCGCCGGTCTTCTGCTCGCCTTTGCGGGCTGCACCACGGTCGATTCGACCCAGAAGTTCAACGCCATGAACCTGGCCGCCGACAATGAGATGGCGGTCTGCCATACCTTTGTGTCGATCCCGGGTTACTTCTTCCTCGGTTTGCCGATCTTCGTCGGCAGCGCCGCCGGAGACGGCAAAACGGCGATGTTCATGAACACTCCGACCAACGAGAACGTGGTCCACCTCCTGACCCGCGAAGCGAAAGGCAAGGGCGCGACCAAGCTCATCAACGTCCAGACCAGCATGAGCGACACCTCGCTCCTCTTCCCGCCCTTCTGCTCGAAGCGCGTGATGCAGGCCTCCGGCACCGGCGTCGCCCCCAAGGGCGCGGCCGCCCGCCCCTACACCGAATACGAAATGGCCCGCTAAGTAGGTAACCAAAGGAGGAGTGGCATGGGAGCTGTCAAGACCTTCGTGCTGGACACCAACGTCCTTTTGCACAGCGCGTTAAGCGTCGAATCCTTTCAGGATAACGACGTGGTCATCCCGATGGCCGTCATCGAGGAGCTGGATAAGTTCAAGAAGAACACCGACGAGCTGGGCCGCAACGCCCGGCAGGTCATCCGGATGCTCGACCGGCTGCGGCAGGCCGAATTCCCGAAGACCGGCATGCTGCGCAAAGGCGTGCCGCTCGAACGGGTTTCGAAGGTTGCCACCGGGAAGCTCTTCGTCCTCTCCGTCACCGACAGCGACAATGAAAAAACCGCCGCCGAAGTCGCCAAGCTCTTCTCGGGCGACCTCGACGGCTGCTCCCCCGACAACCGCATCCTGCGGGTCGCCTGTTTGCTTCACCACGAAGGCAAACGGGTGGTCTTCATCAGCAAGGACATCAACCTCCGGCTCAAGGCGGACGCCCTCGGCCTCGCGGTGATGGATTACGAGCGCGGCAAGGTCAACTCGAACACGCTCTACACCGGCTTCCGCGAGCTCGCCGTCTCCGCCGATCAGCTCGACCGCCTCTACCGCGACCGCGGCATGCCGGAAGGCAAGGAGCCGATCCACCCCAACGAATTCATCTTCGCCGTGTCGGACGACGGCGTGAAGAAGCATTCGGCGCTGCTTCGTAAACACGCCGACGGGCAGCTGGTTACGCTCGACAACAACCGGCTGAACACCGTCTGGAACGTCACCCCTCGCAATAAAGAGCAGCGCATGGCGCTCGACCTCCTCCTCGACCCGGCGGTGAAGCTGGTCACCCTGGTCGGCGGGGCCGGAACCGGCAAGACGCTGCTGGCGCTGGCGGCGGGCCTGCACTGCGTCCTCAACGACCAGATTTACGACCGGGTGCTGGTGTCGCGCCCCATCATTCCTCTCGGCAACGACATCGGCTACTTGCCCGGCAGCAAGGGGGCGAAGCTCCAGAGCTGGATGCAGCCGATTTTCGACAACCTCGACTTCCTCCTCTCCAGCGAGGCGGACCGCAAGGCGAAAAGCTCCTCGCGCTATTCGACCGAGGGCCTCCTCAACTCGAATAAGCTCGAGCTGGAAGCGCTGACCTACATTCGCGGGCGGAGCATTCCGCGCCAGTTCGTGATCGTCGACGAAGCGCAGAACCTGACGCCGCACGAGGTGAAAACCATCATCAGCCGCTGCGGCGAAGACACCAAGATGATCCTGACCGGCGACCCGCATCAGATCGACAACCCCTACCTCGACGCCTCCGGCAACGGGCTCAGCTACACCGTCGAGCGGATGAAGGGGCAGAATATTTTCGGACATATCACCCTGGCGCGCAGCGAACGGAGCGAACTCTCCGCGCTGGCGGCGTCGCTCTTGTAAAACAGGATTCACATGCGCAAGGCTACCTTTCTCATCCGGGCGCGCGACCGCAAAGGGCTGGTCGCCGAAATCACCACGTTTTTTTATTCGCACGATTTCAACATCCTCCTCTGCCAGCAGTACACCGACACGCGCGAGGACATGTACTTCATGCGCGTCATCATCGACCTCGACCGGCCGGTGACCCGCAAGCAGCTGGAGGAGGATTTCGCCCCCCTGGCGGAGAAACTCGGCCTCGAGTACTCGGTTTTCTACAACGACATGCCGCGGAACGTGGCGATCATGGTCTCCAAAACCTCGCACTGCCTCTACGATCTCTTAATGCACTATGAAGAGGGGGAGCTCGATTGCCGCATCCCCCTCATCATCAGCAACCATCCTGATCTCGAGGGGGTGGCGGACCGCTTTCGCGTGCCCTTCTACTGCTGCCCGGTGGAGCGGGGGAAGAAGACCGCGCAGGAGGAGGCGGTGCTCGGCCTCCTGAAGCGCCACCACATCGACCTCGTGGTGATGGCCCGCTACATGCAGATCCTCTCCGACCATTTCATCGAGAGCTACCGCGACCGGATCATCAACATTCACCACGCCTTCCTGCCCGCCTTCCAGGGGGGGAACCCCTACGAACGCGCCTGGGAGCGCGGCGTCAAGATGATCGGGGCCACCGCCCACTACGCCACCGCCGAACTGGATGAAGGCCCGATCATCGAGCAGGATGTCGAGCGGATCAGTCACGAAAGCACCCCCGACGAATTGAAACAGATCGGCAAGGATATCGAACGCCGGGTGCTGACCCGGGCGGTCCGCGCCCATCTCGAACGCCGGGTCATCATCTCCGGCCGCCGCACCATCGTCTTTTCACAATAGGATGCCAATGGCAGCAAAAGTCAGCTGGTGGGAACGGAGCGTCGTGATTTATCTCGCGACGCTCACCTTGCTGTTGCCGCTCAAATTCGGCTCCATCACCGGCCTCCCCGAAACGACGGCGTTCCACCCGGACGATCTTTTCGCCTACCTCTTCATCACCTGGCCGCCGCACCTCTTCGGCGTCTTCTCCGGAATCGGTCTTTTCCTCGCGGGCACCGCCTTTCCGCTTCAGCGGGGAACCTGGAAGATGCCGGGCGGGGTCACCGCCCTCCTCTGGGCCTTCGGGCTCCCTCTCGCCGCCGCCCTGGGGTCGATACGCGCCGTTCCGGCCGATTACGCGACGGTTGAAATCCTTCATCTCGCCGGAGTCGGGGCCTACGCCCTCTCGATCTGGCTCTGGCTTACGGGCCGCCCCGAAGGACGCCGGGTCTTTCACACCATGCTCTCCATCGGCGCCCTCTGGCTGATCTACCTCGGCCTCAACCAGTACTTCTTCGGTTTCGCCGAAACCCGCCGCCACGCCGAAGAGATGGCCGCCCAAGGGGTGGAAGTAAGTTCGGTGATGCTGGCGAAGCTGAGCGACGACCGGGTCTTCGCCAGCTTCGTCTCGAGCAATATGCTGTCGGGCTACCTGGTATTGGTGGTTCCCCTCGCCATGGCGGCGGTAGTCCGTTTCGCCGGGAAGTTCGAACCGGCGAAGGTCTCCCGCTGGCTGCTGGGCGCGCCGGTCTTTATCGGTTTTGCGGCCGTGCTGCTGCTGGCCCGCAGTCGCGCGACTTTTCTCGCGATCATCATTACGGCGGTCCTCTTTGCCTTTTCGCTGCCGATGCGCCGGAGCCTCCGGATCGCCTTTGCGGCTCTGGCGCTGCTGGTGGTCGCGGGGGGCGCGTTCTACATCCACCGGGCCGGGCGCGGTTTCAGCTCGATGGAGGAGCGGGTCGATTACCTCCGCAGCTCCGGGCTGATGATGGCCGAAAAGCCCTTCCTCGGCTACGGCTGGGGCGGCTTTTTCACGCAGCATATGCGGCACAAGACCACCACCAGCGACGAATCGGCGCACGATCCGCACAACTTCGTCCTCTCCTTCGCGACCCAGGCGGGGATTCCCGCCGGCCTCCTGGCGCTGGCGGCGGCGCTCTACCCGATGATCGTATTGGGGCGGCGGCTCTTCGGCCGGAACGGCAAACGCGAGCTCTTCAAGGAGGCGGTCTTCTGGGGGGCGCTGGCCTTCTTCCTCCACGCGCTGATGGATGTCGACTTGCAGGTCCCGGCGATCATGGCGGCCTGCTCCGGGCTCCTCGTCGCGGAGCTCACCGACGGCCAGCCGGAGGCCCCTCCCCTCCCCAAGCGCGGCTTCGAGCAAATCGTTCTGGTGACGGCGATAGTGGTCCTCGCCATCAATACCTGCTGGAAAAACCTGGATTGGGTGCGAGGGGATATTCTCTTTGAACGGCTCCGTTCTTTCGCCTATCCGCAGTCGGTCGAAGAGCTGCGCCGCCCGGTGACGCCCGATGAGTTCCAATTGTTGTTTTACGAGACGATCAAAAAGCGTCCGAATTCGCCTTTCACCTGGGAGACGGCGGGGGATTTTCACTTGCGGGTGCGGCAGCCGAAGGAGGCCGAGAAGTACTTCCGGCGGGCGGCGGAACTGGCGCCCGACCGCCCGGCGATCCACCGGCGGCTCTTCGAGCTGGAGCTGGCGCGCGGCAACCGCGAGGCGGCCCGCGAGCACCTGAAAAAGATGTATGAGCTCTTCCCCTCGAACCCCAAGAACATCGAGCTGGTGCAAAAACATTTCCCGGAGCTGCTCACCACGAAAAGTGAAGCCGCCCGGTGAAGTTCCGAATGAGGACGTGACGCCCCAAGGGGGAGTCGCACCACTCCGGCTCAAGCAGCGTTCCCCCCTGAAGATCATCCGGAGCAGCGGTGTTGTCGCTCACCTCCAGCTTTCCGGCGGCTTCCGGCGGCGGGAAGAAGCGGATGTCCGCATCGACCAATCCGCTGTAATATCGCCGCGCCGTGTACCCGGCGTGCCCCGCCCGCCCGATCTTGCAGCCGACCAGGGACTCCCCGCGCTGCCTGACCAACGCCCGGCATTCGGCATGGCTGGTCTTGGGCGGATAACTGACCGCGCCCCCGGCACCCAGCAGGCACTCGCGTTCGTCGAACACCGGTGCGCCGAGGGGGGTATCGAGCAGCAGTTCCACCATCGTATCGGGAGCGAAAATCCCGAAGAAAAAGGCGTTTTCGTGGCGTGACAGATTGATTCGCGGCGGCAACTGCCCCGGCCGATGGAACCGGGTGCGCAGGGTCCAGCCGAACCGAGAGAGCAGCGTCCGCATCACCCGTAGCGCAGGGTAGGCGCGCTCCGCCCCCTCCAGATCGACCAATTGCCCCCGCGACTCCGATTCCGCCGTGGTGGGAAGAAGAGAGCGGACGAAGGCGATGCCGCCCCCCGCCGGACTTTGTTTCCACTCGGCCAGCACCCGGCTCTCCTTCCCACGGACGCCCCGGAGCAGAATTTCAAAACCATTCCCAGCTGTCGAGACCTCGCTCAGTCCGCCCGCGTGATAAGGAGAGGTCACCTGTACGGCCGCACCGAAATCCCCCACCCGGCAGGAGTCGCCTTTGAGGGTGGATTCCACCCGGATTTCGCCGTGAAGCGGCGCGGCATCCGCCAATTCCAGCAGCGCTTTCAAGTCCGGAAGCGCGCCGCCGAGCGGACCGTAGAACATCACCGAACCGCCCGCGTCGATAACCCGCGACAGAGCCGCGAAATTCTTCTTCGTCACTCCGTGAACGGGAACGATCAGGATAACGCCCGCAAATGCCTCCGGACGGGTCCCGGCCAGCGTCCGGAACGCCTCCGTACCGATCACGGTGTTGAGCGGCAGCCCTTCCTGGATCGCCCCGGCCAGATACCACTCCTCATTGAAGACGGCGGCGGGGTTGACGCTTTTAGCACGGTCATATTCCCGGAAGGGGTAGACCCAGAGCAGCGGAGCCGGCGCATCCGGGGCTTTGTCGAAGGCCCGCGCCAGATGCGGAATCACTTCGAGCGGAACCTGCTCCGGCATATGCCCGTGCGAATCGTCGACCGACAGCAGGGCGAGGCTGTCGGGGGTGTCGAGGCCTCCTGTCGCATTCATCCGGGCGACGGAGAGCGGCAGATAGATGTCCCACGCTTCGCGCCCGTAGCGTTCCGGCCAGGGGCTGTTGAGAAACCAGGGATCGTGAATGTAAAACCGGTACGGAATCCGCGGCGACGGCGCTTCGGCGATGTGGCTCATCCAGGCGGCCAGCTCGATGCCCGTGTTGTAGTTGAGTGCCGCCCAGGGAGAGTTTACGGGCGGTGAGATTTGATACTTCTCATAGATGTCCGGCAACGGGCAGCCGTCGGTCGCCATTTCAACGCCCGCCGAAAAGTTGCTGCCCCGGGTTTCAATGGGGGTGTCGGGCAGCTCCCGGCGCAAATCGCGCCAGAAATCAAGAAGGGCTCCGGCCGCTTCCCCGGCCTTCTCCGGGTAAAAGCGCTGCCGGTCGAAGAGGGCCCCGGTAACCTTCCAGGTCTCAATACCGAACCCCATGCCGTTCGATAGCCAAAGGTAGTCAAAGCCGAGGTCGCGGGCGAAATGGCGGAACTGCCGCCCGAGGAAGGTTCCCAGCCCGGTGCCCTCGGGGATTCCCTCGGGAAAGCCCGCGTAGGGCATGGGGTCGGCGTGGAGCTTCGCGGTACAGACGACGAAGCTGTTGGCATAGAGGCTGTGCCCCTGGGCGATCTCCCGGTGCTTGCGGAACTTGAAGTCGGAGACGGCGAATTCCGGCCCGTTGTCAAAGGTCGCGCCAACCGTCACCGGCTTCCCGGGGAACGCTGCCGCCGCGCACTCCCGGATTACTTCGATCAGCCGCTTGAGCCAGCCGTAGCGGCGCGGCGCGGCATCGGGACGAACCAGCCGGGGGTAGTGGTGGACATGCCGCTTGATCCGCTCGTCGGACGAAGCGGGGATATTGGGATTGGCGTTGGCGACGCCCTGATGACAATTCCACTCGAAGGTGTCGTCGAGGCTGCCGCCGTACTCCAGAATTTCGCTGCCGTCGGCGACCCAGAGCAGAACCGCCAGCCGGTCGGCGCGTTCGATCAGAGGACGCCAGTCGCGATACATGTCGCGGCAAACCCGGCGAAGCTCTTCGTCGCTGTCGTCGTGGAAGGCTTTGCCGCTGACTTCAAGGGTGATATGGTGCAATCGTTTCATTTTTCTCTTTCGTTTCACCGTGACAAAGCGCCGGCGTCGCGCCGCTCCCGGCCGGTGAAATCACCGAGGAAGGGGCCGTTGAATTGCCAATCGTACAACTCGCCGATCGTAGTAAAAGCGTCGACCAGCGTACCGCGGGCCACTCGAAGGAAGTCGAGGTCGCCGCGCAGCCCCTCCCCTACCCGGAAATCCGCCGGATTCGCCAGGCTCGCACTCCCCGGCGGCAGCGCCGCCTCCGCATCCCTTTTGCCGTCGAGCGAAAGGAGAAGGCGGCCGTTTCGGCGGTCGGCTTCGGCGACCAGGTGAATCCAACCGCCGCCATTGACCGGCCGGGAAGAGGCGACCCGGCAAAACGTCCCGTCGAAGCCGAGTTCGAGATAGGCGCAGCCCGCCGCGTCGATGCCGAGGCGGTAACCGCGCCCCTCGGTTATCTTGGCGGCGAGGAGTCCGCCGGTATGCCCGGCTTCGGTGCGGAACACCGCTTCCACCAGGAAGTTGTTGCCCGCCATATCCACCGTCGGGCGTTCCCCGGCGGCAAAGTGGAAAGCGCCGCTTTTTTTCAGCGTATAGTCGCCGTCACGCAATAATTCAGTCATCGGCAGGAAGGCGTAGTTTTTCCCGTTGAAGCGGAGCGCGCCCTCCGTCCAATCCTCCAGCACTCCGGCGGTGAAATCCTGCGGCGTCACGCCGACGCACTGAAGATCGGCGCGCGGAATAAAGCGGTACATGAAGCGGTGCCGATGCTCACGGTTGAGGTAACAGCTCTCGTCGGGAATGCGCGGATTCGCGGGGTCGGGGTAGCGGCGGAAGTGCCACTCGCCGACCGTTCCATACAAGCTCCACGGTACAAAATGGCGGACGGGCTCCCCGGTCGCCGCTTTCGGGCGGAAGTCCCCCGCCGCCGGAGCGGTGAGCGGGTTTTGCGCCGACATCGTTCCGAGCGAAGAGACTTCCGTCTTCCGTTTTTCAAGAGCGCGGCGGAAGGAAACCAGATCGGGGTAATCCCCGTGTCCGTATTCGAGGGTGCCGAAGGTGCGCGGCTTTCCGGCAAAGACATTCCGGGCGAAAGCGATGGTGGTGTAATCGATCGGGGATTTCTCCAGATCGCGCGGATTCGGCAGCCAGGCGTCGTGACTGAAAAAGCAATCCCCGGCATCCAGCCAGAGGTTGGCGAGATAGGCGGTCAGCCCCGGCATGCGGTCCTCGTTGACCGACTGGCTCTGCACGGAGAACTGCTGGCGCGAACCGGCGCCGAAGCGGTAGAAGGTATTGTGAAAGAAGCTGTTGTTGTAGCCGTGAACCTGCATGAGTCCGGCGGAGTTGCAGCGCGGATCGCCCGGCATGCCGTTCTTGCCCGCCGCGATGTTGTTGAAGAGGTAGTTCTTGAATCCGCCGTCGAGGTAATAGGCAAAGCCGAAGCGGCCGGTGGTGTAGCTCTTCATATTGCGCGTCTCGTTCCGGTCGGCGGCCCACCGGCGGTAGTAGTGGCGATAGCCGCCGGGATTGAGTGAAAGGTTGTTGTAGACGTAGGTGGGGCCGCCCTGCCAGGTCTCAATGCCGCCGTAATCGTTGAGCAGCAGCAGGGGATCGGCGACCTTGTTGTGGTGAATGAAGAAGCGGCAGAAGGGAACGTCGCGACCGTCTTCGGTGATCCAGCCGTTTTTGCCGACATAGACGACGATGCCGCTGCCGCCGGTGCGTTCGATGATGTTCCCGGCGACCTCGCCGACCCGGGCATGGGAAATTTTGACGGCGTTCCCGAAGGAGTGGGAACGCAGCCCGGTGTCGCGAATCCGGTTGCGCAAGACCTCCACGCGGAAGATCCACGGCGCCCCGTCCTCCTGATCCCGGCCGCCATCCCCCAGGGAGACGCCGTGATCGGCGGCGAAGCGGATATCGTTGTCGCGGATGGAGATCCGGTCAAGGCACGCCCCCTGCCGCGCGGAGCTTTTCGCCCCCCCGCAGACCGCCGCCGCGACATGGATGAATTCACAGTTGGCGACGGTGATCCGGCGGCAGTCGCCGTTGAGGACGACGCAGGCCGGCGGCTGCCCGTTCCAACTCCAGGTGGGACGGCCGGGAACATCCTCATTGAAGCGGCGGAAGGCGAGACCGCTGATCTCGATATCGCTCCGGTCGGTGAGAATAACGGCCCGGGTCTCCCGGCCGATCTCGATCACCGCCCGGTTGGGGTCGCGGTCGCCGGGCAGCCGCAAGTAAAGACGGTTGGCGGCGGCGTCATAAAAGAATTCACCGGGTTCGTCGAGAAACGCCAGCGCGTCCTCCAGATAGTAGCGATTATCCGTCACCGGTGCGGCGCGGTAGGTGGGGAATTGAAAGATCAGCTCCCCCTTCCCGGCATCCAGTGAAACCACCCGGCCGTGTTCGGGGTAGCCGATCAGGCCGTAGTATTCGCTGTGAACCAGCGCGCCCGCGAGGCTTTTCGGGTCGAGCCCTTTCAGATTCACAGGGTCGCGGCCGGTTACCGCAGGGGCCCCCTTCTCTCGCGAAGCGCTCTGCCAGACGAACCAGCCGGCGCGGATATCATCGGGGTCATCGAACCGCCAGTTCGGGGTACGCGCCAGAATCAGGGGACGCGTTTCGCCATCGGCGATTTCCCAGACGGTCCGGGGCGGCGTCCCGGCGGGAAGGGTCAGGCTCCAGATTTTGCCGTTCCTTTTCCAGACGCCGGAAACCCGTTCCGCGCCGGAAAGCACCGCTCTCCCCTCCCCCCAGGCGGGGTCGCTGGTGAGGCGCAACGGACGAGCGGGCGTTCCGCTGCGTTTCGCTTCGAGCACTCCCCGGTAGACGACGCCGCGCCGGAAGACGAAGGTGTCGCCGGTCGCATCCCCGGCCGCGTTGCCGGTGGCGGCGGCATCCCACGGATGATGCTTCCAGGGGGAGTTGCGGTCGCGCCCGGAGTTGCGGTCGTCGCCGCGCTCGAAATCGATATAACGAAGCTCTCCCTCCGGGCGGAACCGGAACGGCTCCGGCGCCCACTCGAGGTCGCCGTGCGGCAGCACCTTCGCGTGGGGGAACCGCCAGGAGCGCGTCTCCGCCGCCGGGTCGAACACCGGCGGCTCCGCTTGCGGCAGAACCGGTTCGAGCCGGACGAGCTGCGTGGAGGCAAGGCGGCTGCGCCCCTTGAAGGAGCCGTCCGGGCTCAGGTAAACCACTGCCAGGAAGCCGCGCATATCCTCTCGTTCCGGCAGTGTGATTTCAAAGATTTCCTCGCCGGACCCGGTGACCTCCGGCGCTTTGCGGGTGGAAGCGGCGAGGAATCCGCGCGGCTTCCCCTCGCGGTCGTGCCAGTGAAGGTCGCAGGCGAGGCGCCCCTTCTCTTCCCCCAGCTGATAGCGAACCGACAGCACCACCTTCTCCCCCGGTTTCGGCGGCTGAAGCAGGCGGATGGAGCACCACTCCTTCCCCTCCCGCATGGGAATTTCGGCGAAAGCCGCCGCCGTCAGGAAGAGGGCGGCAATGACAAGAACGGATCGTTTCATCTTTACTTACCCGTCGCCCAGTTGATCTCCTGATGCAGAGAGTAATCCTCAGCGAAGCGAAAGGGGGCGGTAAGACGCGGCTGCAGCATATCGCTGACGGCGGGGGAGGCCGAAACGTGTCCGTCCAGCCAGAGAAGGTTGCACCGTTTGCCGTGCCGGGCCGCCGGCTGCCCGTAATCGGTGTTGGTGAAAAGGGTATCGGCAAAGGCGATCCGCCAGACGCCCCGGGTCATATCGGGGAGGCCGCTCGACAGGTTCTTCCAGCCATCCATGATGAAGAGCTTCTGCGACGGCTTCAGGCACTTGCCGACGCGCGGAGCCTTTCCCTCCCCGAACTTATGGTAAATCCGCTCACTGATGCCGTAATCGGGCCGGTAGGTGAAGTTGAAGTTGGGCTGTCCGACCATGGCCGGACAGCGAAACAGTTTATCGGCAACGTAGCCCCCCGCCTTCAGCGACTCCTGCCAGTAGGGCGTGTAGGGGGTCGGGTAGAGCAAGGGCGGAATCATATCCTGCCAATCCCCGCGATACTGGGCCGCCGCCACGCCGATCTGCTGCAGGTTCCCCAGGCACTTGGTCGAACCGGCCCGATCCCGCGCTTTATTGAGGGCGGGCAGCAGGATTGCCGCCAAAATGGCGATGATGGCGATCACGACCAGAAGTTCGATCAAGGTGAAATACGGGCGCCGACTTTTTCCTACGTTTTTCATCTTTTCTCCTTGTGTTTACCGGACGTCCCGGACTGTTTGACGAATGCAATCGGCCACCGTCTCGTCGAAGCGGCTGCCGAGAATACGCCGGCCGCCGCAGCTTTCGCGGATGACCGGGGCGGGGTCGGGAATCGGGAGATGCTGATAGCGCTCCCCTTTCATACAGGCGAACGCCCGGGCGATCAGCGTCTCCGCCAGAAACTCATAGGGGAAGCGGATCGTGGAAAGGCGCGGTTCCGAGAGATCCGCCCCCTCCGTATCGTTGCTGCCGAATATGCCGAGGTCACCAGGGAGCGAAAAGCCCCGTTTGTACAGCGCGGCCATCAGCCGGAGCGCCAGGGCGTCGTCGTAGCAGATCACCGCCGTGCCGGGACCGAGCCGCTTCAATCCGACGACCACCCGGTCGATCTCCGAAGGTTCCGCGGGGAAGACGGCGACATGCTCCCCGCGCCCCAGCAGCTTCATGCTCCGCCGGTACTCCAGCTCTTTATATTCGGAGGCGACGGATCGA